>NZ_JBSPEI010000040.1:0-1234 GCF_055796175.1 Pseudocitrobacter sp. 2023LY-00077
TTTCGCACCCAATAGCCAGCTCATAACTGGCTATCAGTTGCGTCATTCGGTGAGAAATTCGACCTTTTTCATAATTGCTTCTGCTTCCTGCGGCTCAACATGATCATGCCACTCGGACTCCTCCAGCATTTCGGCAATAGCTTCTTTTTGCTCTTCCGTGAAAAAGTCATCACGATAATCATAAAGTGCCGCCGCAACCAAACGACCGCCCATGAACTCATCGGCAGCACTGACGGGCGGCTCCTTGCCATCCTCATACTCAACGACGAACGTCATCTTTCCCATAATTCCTCCTCATGCCGCACGCTGTGCACGCAGCGATTTAATGTGCTCGCTCGTCTCCAATTCGGCACGAATACGTCTCGCCTCGTGAAAGTCGAGGTATTCGAAATATTGCTGAAATCGGTCGATTGAAGCGGTGTTAATCCGGCCCTGTCGCCAGTAGCGGACTATCTGTGATGTGCAGCTGTGGATGATGACGGGCCACCCGGCGTTGTCAGCGTATATCTGACCCCGTTGAATTAGCTGGAACATTGGCTGAGTCCTGCATCATGAGGAAGACGATCATTGCGGCGCGGAGTGCATTGTTGTGAAAATGGTAATAATCAGTGGATGATGATTCAGCGCCCCATTCACCGCGACTATCACCAAGTATTGCTGCGTAAATACTGATTTTGTTTTCAGCAATAATGGGCCATGCGTCTACCGGGTTGTTGCATGGGTTGAATACACCACGTTCAACTTCCACTTCTACGGCATCACCCCCAACAACATCCCCTTCATATGAGATAAGAACCATCGCGCCGCCATCACCTTCTTTGTAGTCCGGTGAGCCGCCATGAATAGCCTCAAACACCGCGGTGTTTATCTCGAAATCACTCAGCTTGCTGTAATCCATCACATCCCCCCAATCTTCTTACGCAATTCCATATTGCTCTGACACTCCACACACATCGTGCATCCCGGATACGCTTTCCGGCGAGCCTCCGGCAACTCCTCACCGCATTCCTCACAGTGCGTTTCTGATACTGCTGAGTGGTTGAGTCTGTGAGCGGCTACCGCCATTTCTATTCGCTGCTGAGTTAGCTCGCTTGCAGCATCAAGGGTATCTGGTGTCATAGTCAGTGCTCCATGAACTGTCGGTTAATTCGGTTGAAGGTGAATGCCAGCAATAAAAAAGGCCGCTTTAGCGACCTGGTTATTAGTGCCTTCATGCTGCACCGCCTTCATTCTT
>NZ_JBSPEI010000040.1:1334-4961 GCF_055796175.1 Pseudocitrobacter sp. 2023LY-00077
CCTTTCGACCAGAGATGAAAATGCGCATGGTTAAAAGCGGCGCGGTTAAAATTAGGTAGGCCGATCATGGGCCCGGCGATGTAAATCTTCATGACTCCACTCCATACCGCCCATGCAGGCGACCAATAACGCTGTTAAAGCGAATCAGGCTGATACCGATCGGCTTAATAACCTCGTAGTGTTTTTTGAGGATGGGCTTCACTGTGGAATCCCAGTTAGGTTTGGGCTTTTGGCGCATGGCCTTCTTGATTTCTTCGGCACACCGTCTGGCTTCGGCGCGGATTACGTTCTCCTGCTCTGGGGTCATGCGGCCTCCGTTTTCATTGCGTCGATCGCACAGCCGGGAAGCAGCTGAACCGCTGGACCGTCGCACTGATTTCCCCATACATCGAAGCCATGCGATGACTGGCGCGCGAACAACTCAATGCGCGGAATGTCACCCAACAACTGCACCAGTTTTTCTCGCACGATATCCGGCTTACGGGAGTTCTCCAGCCGCGGCGCGGTGACATGCTGGCAGATAGATGCATCCATGCGTTCTGGTAACTTTCCGCGTACCGCAAACAGGCAGTCTTCACTATTAGCCCTGGTCATGTGGCCCATTCCGATCGCGCTGTTTCCTTTGTGCTTATTCGTCTTGTGCCAGGTGAATCCCTTCATGGTCATCAGGCGGAATCCACACGCCTCGACAACCTTCAACGCCTCAATTGGCTGAGTCGGCACCCACCACATCGCCAGCAGGCAACTATCTGCAGCCAGATCCCACACCGGAATGCGGCAGATATCCTGCACATTCATCACCGGATATTTGAATCCGGCCCCGCGGTCGCCATCGGCTGCTTTGTCTCGGTATGTCCATGGCGGATCCGCATAAATCAGAGTGTATTTTCCGGTCATACATCCTCCCGCTCCGGATCGTTAACATCCCAGCCATTACGCTCGATATTCGCTTTCAAACGCATATCGCCAACTTCCTCGACGCTGCGCCCGGTTAGCTCAGCTACCTGCTCGTTGGTGTGGCGCCAGAGCAGGGCGAGCTCTTCTGTTTTCCAGTTAGTCATTTCGTACCTGCCCATAACGACCAATAAAGTTTCTGAACCGTTCTTCCACATACTCGGCCGGACGAACCGGGCCAGTAATGACGTAGTGCGGCCCGGCGAATGTATTCATGCGCCATACGGATACAGCATGCATGTCTGCGGTTTTACGCTGCATGCGCTGTTCGCGAGTTTCTGTCGGTAATTTGCATCCGTTTGCAACGTGCTCTCGAAGCATTGCCAGCACCTCTTCTTTGGTGCCAAGGCGTTGTGGCGGGTGTAGATAGCCCGCCCCGGGTAGAGGTGCTGACATGTTGAAGCTCCTGATTAAATTGCGTGGATGGTATGACGTGGGAAGGGAAGTGTTACGGGTGCAAAAGGAATATCGTCGTCGAAGTCCATCGGAGGCTCGTTAGACGGTGCTGGTGCGGAGCGTTGCGACTGGCGAGACTGCGCGCCGCCACTGTACTGATTGCCTCCCTGCTGTTGACCACCACCTGCTGGTGCCGAGCCACCTCCCTGACGACCTCCAAGCATCTGCATTGTGCCGCCGACGTTGACCACCACCTCCGTGGTGTACTTCTCGACGCCAGCCTGATCTGTCCATTTGCGGGTGCGCAGCTGGCCTTCGATATAAACCTGAGAGCCTTTACGCAGATATTCACCAGCTACCTCTGCCAGCTTTCCGAACAGAACGACGCGGTGCCATTCCGTTTGCTCTTTAAGCTCGCCGGTAGCTTTATCACGCCAGGATTCGGAAGTAGCCAGGGTGATGTTGGCTACCGAGCCACCACTGGGCAGATAACGGATGGCTGGATCGTCACCAAGTCTTCCAACCAAGATCACTTTATTTACGCCTGAGCTAGCCATGATTTACCTTATTCTTTTCGATAGCGGCGCCGTTATAACCCTTTGCTCCGCTGATTAAGTTTTCGCGTGACCGTTTACTCAACCGACCCCTAATTGAGCAGTCGCGCATATTTTGCTTTTGAGTTCCAATTTCAAGGTGCTTTGGGTTGGTGCATTCCGGGTTGTCGCACTTATGCCTAACAACCATCCCCAGTGGAATTCTTCCGTATGCCAACTCATAACTAACTCTGTGAGCATTTTCCGGGTTTGCATTCGACCTGTCGCGATTGGAGAGAATGCCGTAACCCCTACCATCTTTTGCACCAGACCAGCCCCAGCATTCATCTGGGCCAATTTTGATTTGCTTATTTGCGAGGCGGATCCCTATATCTACGATTTTTGAACGTGCTAAGTTTGCGTTATTGCATTTGATGCAGCAGAACCTTCTGGCTTGCCACTCTTTTTCTGACGCGCGCTTGCTTTCGGCTATTAAAGATCCGCATTCAGTGCAGCTCTTAGTTCTTCCGGAAATTGTCATCTACGCAGCCTGTTTAAGTTCTTTGAGTCGAATGCCTGTGACGTCTTTGCATTTGTTCTGGTGCTCAGCAAAGCCGTTAAGTAATTTCCATGTGTCTTCATAGCGATGCTTAAGCCGCTCGCTATCATTTTCAGAGCCAGCGTATGCTGAGAATTCGGCGAGTATTTTGTCCGCATCCACTGACTGAGGTGCCTGGTCTTCCTGCTGGTGACCATCATGAGGTTGCTGGTTCTGCTCAATCTGTGTTCCTGATGGCAATGCCCATCCAGGGAGCGCTGGCGCTTTCCAGTAGAACACGCCAACCTCTTTTGATTTGGCGTACTGGAACCCGGGCGCGCGCGTTGCTGAAACCACTGCGAACCCTTCCTCCAGGTTGTAGAGGTAACGACCGATCCCCCATTGCACGGCGGCGCGCTTCATGGCGCCAGAGCGACCACCTTTCACAGCTTCAACCTGTGTGTTTTCTGCCGCATCCCACTTGGTGATCCACTCGCCTTCAACCTTGATGGAAATACCGCACTCAACGCCGCCATTGTTCGGAATATCGCGGTATTCGTTACGCCAGCCAGCTTTGCCGCATACTTCATCCAGCCGCTTCATGATTGCGCGGTTAGTTACATAGGCCAGCACCTTTGCCCAGATTCCGTTATTGTTTTTACCCACCTGCTGAATGCGCCACTCAATATCCTCACTGGCAAATGGCGCGTCTAAATCATCAAGGTTCATGTGTAATTCCCCGCAAACTCATCCCAGCTAATGACCGGGTTCTGCCGCTCGGCGGCCAGGTTGACTGGCTCGTCGTCGTGTTCTGGCTTTTCTGGTATCACGTCGCGCATAAGGCGAAGGAACGATTCTTCATCCCACCGTTCTGCGGCCGTCATGCTGCGCGCTCCTGATGAGTGATGATGTAACCCTGCTCAGCCAGCCATTCGATGACTTCTGCACCGTCGAGCTGGGGTAGTACGTCACGGGTTTTAACGGTACCGGCCAGCACCACGCCTTCCATCTCAACTTTGATGGTGTTGTGGGGGCCGACGGATGTGCGCATGTCCACGCACTCGCATGTGATATTCATGATTCACCTCAATAATGAATTTTCGCGCATGGGATCATGTCATCCTTCAGAGCGGTAAGCACTTCGATAGCCTGTTCGCGGGTTAAGCTGGTGTGGCTGGTGAGCGCGTTAACGATGTTGGTGCCGAC
>NZ_JBSPEI010000041.1:0-4503 GCF_055796175.1 Pseudocitrobacter sp. 2023LY-00077
CACCGGTGATCATGTTTTTAACATAGTCGGCGTGGCCTGGGCAGTCTACGTGCGCGTAGTGGCGAGTCGGGGTGTCATATTCAACGTGGGAAGTGTTGATGGTGATACCACGAGCTTTTTCTTCCGGCGCGTTATCGATCTGATCGAATGCGCGAGCAGCACCGCCGTAGGTTTTAGCCAGTACGGTAGTGATGGCAGCGGTCAGCGTTGTTTTACCATGGTCAACGTGGCCGATAGTACCGACGTTAACGTGCGGTTTTGTACGTTCAAACTTTTCTTTAGACATCGATTGTCCCTCTAAGACACGGATAAATCGGTGATATCACCACATCAACCAGGCAACACGCCCGACTTGTTGAATGCATTTAAAAGTAAACAGAGAGAAACGGGAAGGAGAAGTGAAGTGGTGCTGATACCCAGAGTCGAACTGGGGACCTCACCCTTACCAAGGGTGCGCTCTACCAACTGAGCCATATCAGCACGTCTGGAGCGGGCAGCGGGAATCGAACCCGCATCATCAGCTTGGAAGGCTGAGGTAATAGCCATTATACGATGCCCGCATCCTGAAACTCGGCTACCCAGTTCTTTCTGTTTAAGGAGAAGAACACTCTCCTGTTTGAGCCGGTGGATAAAGCTTCCGACTCTGGCTGCGCTTTCGCGTAACCGAAGATGGTGGTGGGGGAAGGATTCGAACCTTCGAAGTCGATGACGGCAGATTTACAGTCTGCTCCCTTTGGCCGCTCGGGAACCCCACCAGGCACTTGATGGTGCCGACTACCGGAATCGAACTGGTGACCTACTGATTACAAGTCAGTTGCTCTACCTACTGAGCTAAGTCGGCATCAAGTAGCGCGCATTCTAGGGAGACCTGCGCCTGCATGCAACTAAAAATTTGCATAAAATGTTCTCTTGCTCATATTTTGTGCGCAACTGCGTAAAAACACGGCAAGGTGGCGAATATGAGAGCAGAAAATGGACATTTTTGACGCGCCGCACAATGGGCGTTTTACCGTGTTATCTGCCTTAACGGGTATCAGCCCCTCAAGGGTGTGTTAATAACGCTTCGGAAGGGAGTCGTGATGTGTTGCGTTTGTGCACGAAAGCGCCACTCATTTAGATTTTTTCTTCTTATTCTCTTCCATCTGGTGTTAACCTCCTGCCCATTGTCCTGATTAACTGAATGTTGATGCGTCGTGTGTTCGTTAAGGCGGCGGTCAGAACATGCTTATGAGAAAAAAAGAGCAAACGTTAATGACACCTTACCTACAGTTTAATCGTAGCCAGTGGGCTGCACTTCGTGATTCCGTGCCGATGACCCTGACTGAAGGGGAAATCAAACGGTTGAAAGGTATCAACGAAGATCTGTCGCTGGAAGAGGTCGCCGAGATCTATTTGCCTTTATCGCGTTTGCTCAACTTCTATATCAGCTCTAACCTGCGTCGCCAGGCTGTGCTGGAACAGTTCCTGGGCACCAACGGGCAACGTATTCCTTATATCATTAGTATCGCCGGCAGCGTCGCCGTGGGGAAAAGCACCACCGCGCGCGTTTTGCAGGCGTTACTGAGCCGCTGGCCTGAGCATCGCCGTGTAGAGCTGATTACCACCGATGGCTTCCTGCACCCTAATGAGGTGCTGAAAGAGCGTGGGCTGATGAAGAAGAAAGGCTTCCCGCAATCTTATGATATGCATCGCCTGGTGAAATTCGTTTCAGACCTTAAATCCGGCGTGCCTGACGTGACGGCGCCTGTCTATTCGCATCTGATTTATGATGTCATCCCGGACGGCGATAAAACGGTAACGCATCCGGATATTTTAATTCTTGAAGGATTAAATGTTCTGCAAAGCGGGATGGATTATCCACACGATCCACATCATGTATTTGTTTCCGATTTCGTCGACTTTTCAATATATGTTGATGCGCCGGAAAAACTACTTCAATCGTGGTATATCAACCGCTTCCTGAAATTCCGCGAAGGTGCATTTACCGATCCGGATTCTTATTTCCATAACTATGCGCAGCTTTCAAAAGATGAAGCGATAAACGTAGCGACTAATTTGTGGAATGAGATTAACCTTGTGAATCTTAAGGAAAACATCTTGCCTACGCGCGAGCGCGCGAGCCTGATTTTGACGAAAAGCGCAAATCATTCGGTTGAGCAGGTCCGCCTGAGAAAATAAATACTTTTATAGAAAAGGGAGCCTCGGCTCCCTTTTTTTCATTCTGCGCCACGCAACGAAATTTCTCCGCCGACCCAGGGCTTAATCACCCCATCCTGCTCAAGTAATAATGCGCCTTGCGAATCAATACCACGTGATACACCAAAGATCTCTTTGTCGCCGATAATTAACTTCACCGGGCGATCAATAAAGTTATCGAGTCTTTTCCAGCGTGTCAGATACGGTGTCAGCCCTTCCTGCTCAAACAGACGTAGCGAATCACGCAACTCTTTAATCAGGCGGACGGCAAGCGTGTTGCGATCGATGGAGATCCCCGCTTCCTGAAGGTTGATCCAGCCTTGATTGATGACATCATTTTCGACATTACGCATCACGAGGTTAATACCCGCGCCAATGACAATTTGCGCTGCATCACCCGTTTTTCCGGTTAATTCCACCAGGATCCCGGCGAGTTTACGGTCATTAAGGTACAGGTCATTCGGCCATTTTACACGTACCTGGTCGGCGCCCAGGCTTTGCAATACTTCGGCCATGACAATGCCAATCACCAGACTCAAACCAATTGCCGCCGCAGGCCCCTGCTCCAGCCGCCAGTACATCGAAAGGTAGAGATTCGCTCCGAATGGAGAGAACCATTTACGACCACGGCGGCCACGCCCTGCGGTTTGATACTCTGCCACGCAGGCATCACCGGAATGCAGGTCGTGAATACGATCGAGCAGATACTGGTTAGTGGAATCAATAACCGGTAAGACCGCCACGTTGCCATATTCAATTTGCTGACGAATGCGTTCTTCTTCCAGTAACTGGATAGGCTCTGGCAGGCTGTAACCTTTGCCGGGAACAGTGAAAACATCTACGCCCCAATCACGCAGGGTCTGGATATGTTTGTTAATCGCCGCGCGGCTCATGCCCAGTTTTTCGCCCAACTGTTCGCCGGAATGGAATTCACCGTCGGAAAGGATGGCTATCAGCGTTAAGGGTACCGTGTTGTCTTTCATGCAATGACCTCTACCGCGTTCACTTCGCCCGTTGGCCCCATAAATCGCACTTCAGGCTCCAGCCAGACATTAAATTTCTCGCCAACCTGCGCCCGAACATGGTGGGCCAGGCCAACCACATCATTACTGGTCGCATTACCCTGATTGATGAGAACCAGCGCCTGCTGTTGATGTACTGCCGCACCACCGTGAATATAGCCTTTCAACTGACACTGGTCGATGAGCCAGCCCGCCGCCAGTTTCACAGTTCCATCACGCTGCGGGTAATGCGGCGCATTGGGGAATAAAGCCAGCAGCGCATCGGCGTGCTCGCGATCAACGACCGGGTTCTTAAAGAAGCTTCCCGCGTTGCCGTTGACTTTAGGGTCCGGGAGTTTCGTCATTCGCATATGGCATACGGAATCAAAAACGTCACGCGGCGTAACGGTCTGCGGATCTAAACGCGTCAGATCGCCATACGTCAGCACGGGCTTCCATGCTTTCGCCAGGCGGAAACCCACGGCCAGAATAGCGAATTTGTCCTGGTACTCATGTTTAAAGATGCTATCGCGATAGCCAAAGCGACATTCTGCTGCCGATAAACGCAGGTGTTTACCGGTCGCCAGTTCGACACAGTCAACAAATTCACAGACCTGTTGAAGCTCGACGCCATAGGCTCCGATATTTTGAATGGGTGATGAACCGGCACAGCCAGGGATCAACGCTAAGTTTTCCAGACCCGGCATGTTGTTATCCAGCGTATAACTAACCAATTGATGCCAGTTTTCACCCGCCCCGACATAAAGAAGCCAGGCATCTGCCGACTCGGTGACATCAATACCTTTAATCCGGTTAACGATGACGGTTCCGGCGTAATCTTCCAGGAAGAGAACGTTGCTTCCTTCACCCAGAATAAGAACTGGCAGACTTTCTGCGGTCGCATGCTGCCAGGCGCTCAGTAGTTGTTGTTCGTTTTCCGCGCATACAATGTGCTTCGCATGATGATCAATGCCGAAGGTGTTCCAGGGTTTTAGGGAATGGTTCATAGCTGCTTTCCTGATGCAAAAACGTCGCTAGTTTACCGTATATGAGGGGATTGTGCGCGCGGTATCGCCCGGTGGCGCTTGCGCTTACCGGGCCTACGGGTTCGTGCCATTCGGTGGGGTTTGTTCTTTTGTAGGCCGGATAAGGCGCAGCCGCCATCCGGCAGGTTTTTTTCGCACCAGCGCAAAAAGGCCATCCTTTCGGATGGCCTTCTGCTTTATTTGATGCCTGGCAGTTCCCTACTCTCGCATGGGGAGACCCCACACTACCATCGGCGCTACGGCGTTTCACTTCTGAGTTC
>NZ_JBSPEI010000042.1:0-4434 GCF_055796175.1 Pseudocitrobacter sp. 2023LY-00077
AATGTATGGAAGTGCTTCATGTGGCTGGGGAAAAATGAGGCTACCGGGCGTAAGTGCAACATGCAGATAAGGATGAAATTACGCCTCCTCGCTCACTCGGTCGCTACGCTCCTACCGTGAGACTGCGGCGGGCGTTACCAGCTCAAAGATGACGGGACACGCAAGCAGTACTCAAGTCAGGAAGGGCCGGAAAAAGGATGCGGCGTTGCCGTTTTTCCATAGGCTCCGCCCCCCTGACAAGCATCACGAAATATGACGCTCAAATCAGTGGTGGCGAAACCCGACAGGACTATAAAGATCCCAGGCGTTTCCCCCTGGTAGCTCCCTCGTGCGCTCTCCTGTTCCTGCCTTTCGGTTTACCGGTGTCATTCCGCTGTTATGGCCGCGTTTGTCTCATTCCACGCCTGACACTCAGTTCCGGGTAGGCAGTTCGCTCCAAGCTGGACTGTATGCACGAACCCCCCGTTCAGTCCGACTACCGCGCCATGTAAGGTAACTATCGTCTTGAGTCCAACCCTTACAGACACAAAAAATCGCCAGTGGCGGTAGCCATTGGTAACTGATTTAGAGGAGGAGAGTCTTGAAGTTTCGGGTGCGATAAGGCTACACTGAAAGGACAGTTTTGGTATCTGCGCTCCTCCAAGCCAGTTACCTTGGTTCAAAGAGTTGCTGCTCTGAGAACCTTCGAAAAACCGCCTTGCTGGGCGGTTTTTTCGTTTTCAAAGCAAGAGATTACGCGCAGAAAAAAAGGAACTCAAGAAGATCTTCCCCCATTAAGGGCTACAAAAAGTATGCAACAAGCCATCCGTATGAGAATCGAAGCCGATAAAGCAGCATTAGATGCTGGTTTTACTACGAATAATTTTGTCGGTGAACTGGGCGAAAAATTAGCTCATGCCGTATATGGAGGTCGCATACTTCCTAACTCAGCTAAAAGCGCAGACATACAGACAGACGACGGCACTTTACTCCAGGTGAAAACGAGGAAGCCGAACAAAGGAAAACAGTTTGGTAGCATCCGCTCTTGGGATTTTGATTATCTGATAGCGATAACGCTGGGTGATAAATACGAAGTCATCAGGGCCTTAAAAATCCCAGTATCTACCTGTAAAGAACTGGCCGACCATCGGGCACATACGAACTCTTTCATAATAAAGCCGACCAGAAAATTACTTTCACATGCGGATATTGAAGATGTGACGGATAAATTTCAGAGTGTTGTTTTATAGGTGGTTTTACCCCCTACTTGAATAATTCTGCACGAAATCACGACCGTAAAAAAACCGCCATCTTGAGTAGAAGGGCGCTATTGCACAAGCATCCGGCTTTACCGTCTTTTACCATAACATCCCTTGCACGTACCTACGAACTAATCAGAACATGCAACTGATTAGAAAATGAAATCTCGACTATTGACGGCCGCTCTATTTTTATATAAATTTAGATTAGTTAATTAGATTATAAATTTAGAGGGCTGTTCATGATTGCTGTATCACTTCCAGACGAGTTACTAAAAAGACTAGATGATGCTGTAGATAAAACTGGTAAAAAACGCTCATTCTTGATACGAGAATCAATATCTATGTATTTGAATAACATAGAAAACATACATGAAAAAAAAGAGATCATCCTGAACACCTCAAAACCGTTCTATGAGGTCCTCATTGAAGAATTTAAAAATGAAAAAAAACTAATAACTGAGGCCAGAAAAACTGAGTTCACGATGTTTAGTGATAACGGAAAACTCTATGTCATAAATTCGAAAGGGAATACGCGCAGGCTAGAACCCATGTATGTGAATAATTTCTTTGAAGAGTATAAAAAGACAGGAAGTATGAGTACATCTAGCTATCAAGATATAACCTTCAACTCATCTTATCTTTTAGCTGCACTACAGTACCTGATGGAAAAAGAACTGATTTAACATAAGCACTCATTGCCCGCACCGCCCCGGACAGCTTCGCCACGAACGGGGCGGCAGTCAGCCAAAACCAACAACAACCCACCCGGTAAACCACCCCGATCGCGACAGATAAATTTTACCCAACTGCATAGCCATGCAGCCAGGTGAATGACGGCAGGATTCAGCCCAAAAACAGCGTGAAGGCCCCGAAAACCGGCAAATGCTTCTCCAGCCACTCCCACAGTTCTGCCGCCAGATGCAGGCAGTTAAGTACAGCTTCAATAACCTTAAGCAGTTTCATAATTCCCCCTGGTATAGGCCGTGATCTTTGCATCACGACGTATTTAGCGGGGAATTTCGCAGCCCTTCTTCTTGGGGTTTGTCACGGGACGGCATCCGTCAGCCCAGCGTCGGTCCTTTGTAGGTTTTCTGCGGCTGGCGCTGCAACTCCAGGCTTTTCTGATACTCATGCTCCCGCTGCCGCTGTTCTACCGTACTCAGCTCCCGGACAAGCGGCGCAGCTGCTCGCTTAAACTCAGCACCTGCGTGCTCAAGTCCGACACGCGCTCGTTCAGCACCGCGTTCTCCCGTTGCATAAGACCACACATGCTCCGCCATTCCGCGAAGGCGCTCTCCCATTCGTCCAGCCTTTGCGAGTAGTCCTGCTGTAGCTGCTCTAATGCGCTCAGCAACTGCTTTTCCAGCTCTGTCATTTTCCGCTACTCCTGTTTCAGGCGGATCCATGTCGTCCCGTCGTAAGGGATGGCTTCGGTTTGCATCCCCGGCGGCAGGATAAGAAACCTCCGGCCGTCGCTGCTCTCCTGATAGCGCACTCCCCACGTCCGGGCGGTCATTTTCGCCAGGGTATCTTCCTGCTGACGAAGATGCGTGTAATTGTCGGTTATCTGCTGCCCCTGCCACCACAGAATGCTCCCGCTCGTGCCGATCAGTAGCGCTGACACCATCAGGATGGTGAGCCATGTCCGCCCGGCAGTCCGCAGTACGCTCAGCCGGTTTTTCTCCATCGCCTCGCTCATACTCTGCTCGTGTGCGAGGATGGCGTCGCTGATTCTCCTCGCGCTTGCGCTCAGTTCCGCTCTGACAGACTGCTCGTGCTCGCTGAATGCGGCTTTCAGCATCTCGCCGGTACTCTGCTTCTGCGCTTTCGATTGCTGCTCTAAGTCCTTCGCCAGCGTTAAAAGACTGCTCATAGATGGCTCCCTTCAGTCGGATGTTTCGCCCCCCGTCCGGGTCGGCAATGCTGATACTGCTTTTCGTGGTGCGCACCACCTCAAAACCTGACCGTTCCAGCGCCTCAGTGACGTCCTGACGGGTTTTCAGCTCCCCGGACGAAGCAAGGGTCAGCAGTCCGCGCGTGATGGCTTCTGCGGCCTCCTGCGTCGTTTTCGGCAGCCCGGACGGCGTGATCAGCGCCCGGCGGTTTTCCGGTGCGTTCGGGTCGTGCAGCCCCAGTCTGCCGTTCACGATGGTCTGCCAGGCATCGATACGCGGCCGGTCGGCGCGGTCGTAGTACGGCTGGAGCCGCCTGCCGGTCAGCAGCTCGGTATTGGGGATCAGAAAGTTCAGCTCCAGACGCCCCTTGTCCTCGTGCTCCACCCACAGAATGCTGTACTGATCTTTATCAAGTCCGGGCATCAGAACCCGCTCGAAGCTGGCCATCAGTTTTTCCCGCTGGCCGGGAGGCAGATCGGCCTCCGCAAACGACAGGACGCCGGAGGTGTATTTCTTCACGTAAGGCGACGCGTCAATCAGCTCCCGGACTTCTTCTGGCTTCCCCTGCAGGACGCTGGCGCCTTCACGCTGCCGATCTTTACCCAGCAGATAGTCCACCGGCCCGGCGCCACCGCCGCGACCGCGTGGATGAAATTTAACGATCATCGTCCGTTCCTTTCTCAAGAACGGCGTGCCGCAGCCGCTCAAGCCCGGCATCGATGGCCATCAGCGCCGCCACAATCTGCACCCTGTCATGGCCGGTGCCGCCGCCGGCGTTAACACGGCGGGCTATCTGGTTCAGGTTATTGCCCATGCCGGCAAGCTGGCGCAGCAGCGCCGGCGAGATTGAGGGGAGCTTTCCGGTGCGCGCAGGCTTTTCGTCCAGGCAGGTCTGCCGCATCCACGCCGCCAGCTGCCTGCCGTCACAGCGCTCAAGCAGCCGCCGGTGCTCGTCCTCCGTCACCCACATGGTGAGCATCTTGTTCCGTTTCTCTGACAAACCGGCCTCCTGATAACGCCGGGACGGGCGGGAAAGCCTTTCCCGGTCGGCGCGGTGTTGGACAAGCCGCAGGCGCGTCAGTGGTTTTAGCGGGTTTCGGGGCGCAGCCCTGAACCAGTCACGTAGCGCTAGCGGAGTGTATACTGGCTTAATATGTTACGGCGGAGTGGTAATGTATGGAAGTGCTTCATGTGGCTGGGGAAAAATGAGGCTACCGGGCGTAAGTGCAACATGCAGATAAGGATGAAATTACGCCTCCTCGCTCACTCGGTCGCTACGCTCCTACCGTGAGACTGCG
>NZ_JBSPEI010000043.1:0-3345 GCF_055796175.1 Pseudocitrobacter sp. 2023LY-00077
TCCCCGGCGTATGCAACGGCAATCCTGAAACCTCAGTACTGGCTCACATTCGTCTTGCTGGCCTCTGCGGGACCGGAATCAAGCCGCCTGACCTGATCGCCACAATCGCATGCAGCAGTTGCCACGACGAGATTGATCGCCGCACCCGTCTGGTCGATGCGGAATATGCAAAGGAGTGCGCGCTGGAAGGCATGGCTCGCACGCAGGTCATCTGGCTTAAAGAGGGGCTCGTAAAAGCATGAATGAATACCGCATCAGCCTCCCGTGGCCGCCAAGCAACAACCGCTACTACCGACATAACCGCGGGCGCACGCACATCAGCGCAGAAGGGCAGGCGTACCGCGACAGTGTCGCCAGAATCATCAAAGACTCAATGCTGGATATCGGCTTGGCAAACCCCGTGAAAATCCGTATCGAGTGCCACATGCCGGATCGCCGCCGCCGGGACCTGGATAACTTGCAAAAGGCTGCCTTCGACGCCCTGACGAAATCTGGGTTCTGGCTCGATGACCAGCAGGTCGACTACTACAGCGTGAAGAGGATGCCAATCGTCAAAGGCGGCAGGCTTGAACTGACCATCACCGAACTGGAGGCCGAATGAAACTTGAGTCTTTATTTCTGCTGGCCTTTTATCTCATTCCGCTGATCGCGATGGGGATTGTCAGCCATATCAATTACAAAAAATGTCGCATTCAGTTCTCAGCAATCAGCAAAGGCATTCGTTTTCAAAGAAAGTACAAAATTCTGAAAAATCTTCACCCAGACCGGGAGGATGCATGACTTTTTCAGACCTTCTCCGGTACCAGGCAGAAAGCGTTAAGCGCGCCAACATGCCGCCAGTAGCAAAGCACAGCCAGACCAAAACCAACCAGCCCCAGAAGGAAGCCGCATAATGAACCTCGAATCAATCGCTAAATACTTTGCGCCTAAATCACCGATGTTCAGTGACTCTCCTCGCGCAACAGCATCAGACAGCCTGACCGGAACTGACGTTATGGCGGCGCTTGGCCTTGTTGGGCACAAATGCGGATTTGGCTTCGATCTTTACCTGTCAAAGATTGGCGTCACCACCCCTGACATAGCACTGGAGAGACTGTATGAGCAGGCGAGGAAATTATCAGGTAAGAACAGAGCATTATCAGATCTCGATGAATCACTTCGCGCAGGCGTGCTTAAAGTTATCTGCGCTTTTGCATACCAGGATTACTCAAGAAGTGCTGCCAGCACTCGAAAATGTGATTGCTGCGATGGGGACGGATTTACAGATGCTCAGGTGTTTACGAACAAGGTCACCTATCCGTGGGGCAAACCGCCGTACTGGGCGAAAATGTCACGGGCCGTGCGTCCGAGCGACTGGGAGAGTTGGTCTCAGGCGCGTGAGGTGGTGCGGGTTAAATGCAAACCATGTAACGGAAAAGGTGTTATCAGCAATTCGTGTCGCTGCCACGGAAAAGGTAAGGTGCTGGACAAGGCAGAAAGCTATCGGCAGGGCGTGCCGGTGATGAAGGTCTGTGGCCGTTGCGGAGGTAGAGGATATGCAAGACTCAAGTTCTCGACGGTAATTGATGGTGTTAATACCGTTGTGGAGATAAAGAAAACCGCAGCATATGAGCAACTTCAGCCGATCTTTGAGGAACTGGTCGCCGAATGCCATAAACAGGAGTCTATGGCTGATTCTATTCTCTCAAAAGTCACGAGATGAAAAATACTTTCCATGAAACATTGGTTATGTAGAAAATAGACTTGCATTTTGCGGAAGAACTGGATAGATTCATCTCTAACGCTGGGAATCCGTTCAGTCGTTCCGAAGCAAAAAAATTACAAGCCCGAGGTTAACGCCTTGGGATTTTTGCTTTCCGGCGACACGACAGGGGTATTCGCGAGATGCATTGCATCAGCACCCCTGTCACATCGTCGTATAGCATTGAAAATGAAATTGGCAGATGTTAAATTCCTGGGGTGGTGAATCCCCCTGTGCGGAGGGGCAATGCCAGGTCGAGTTATTTTTTTGCGCTTATTGCGAGTCGTTCCTGACCTGGCAGCGACTCACCGGGAGGCACCCGGCACCACACACATACTGCATAACCCTATCTAAAGGCCTGCCATTCCGGTGGGCCTTTTCTTTGGGCAAAAAAAAGCCCGCATGGTTTCATGCAGGCAAGGCAGTTACATTTAGATTTTGTCCCGGTATATGTTTTTTTGTCCGGAAGTCGAAAGATACTGTCTTGACTACTTTTTGTAAATAACGGATTCAAATCACAAGGCCATGCATTTGCATGGCTTTTTTATTCTCAGGTTCCGGGAATCATCATCGACACGCTTTGTTGTTAAATTCAGCCCGAGAACCTGACCCCTTTCAAACACAGCTCCCGCTTCCACTGCGAGGAGAGAGACTATGAAGATGGACGAAAGATACAGCAACGCATCATATGGCAGCGCTGGTCTTGCGGCTTTCTTTGCCAGCCTGTCATTACAGGATTGGAGCTTCATTATCGGCGTCGCCTTCAGCATTATCCTTGGCGTCCTGACGTACAGGCTAAACAAGCGTGAGCAAATGAAGCGCACGAAGATACTGCAAGACATCCTGAGTAAGACAGACCCCGGCAACCCTTCAGCTACGGCTAAGGTTTTAGCTGATCTGGGTAAGAATGCACCACGGGAGATCTGATGGATTCGAACCTGAGAAATAAAGTTGCAGCGACTATCGGTGGCGGGGCAATAGCTATTGCTACTGTGATGCTATCTGGTAAAGGCGGACTGGAAGGCCGTGAGTACGTTGCATATCGCGATGTGGTCGGAGTTCTTACTGTCTGCGATGGGCACACTGGCTCAGATATCGTTACGGGAAAGCGCTATACCGACAAAGAATGTGACGCACTGACGCGGAAAGATTTAACCCGCATCGCTGCGCAGGTTGATCCACATATCAAAGTGCCAACCACCGAAACACAACGGGCAGCCATTTACAGCTTCGCTTACAACGTCGGCGCGACAGCCACTATCAACTCCACGCTTCTGAAAAAGCTCAACGCCAAAGATTACTCCGGTGCATGCGCCGAGCTTAAGCGCTGGGTATATGCAGGTGGCAAGAAGTGGAAAGGGTTGATGAACCGGCGAGACGTTGAATATGAAGTCTGTACCTGGAGTCAGAAATGAGCCGCATCGCCGCAGTAATATGGGCTGTGATTATCTGCCTGGTGGTATCGCTTGGCTTGGCTGTTAACCACTACCGCGACAACGCCACCGAATACAAGAAGCAGCGAGATGAGAAAACTCAGGAGCTGAATCTGGCAAAGGCCACCATCACCGACATGCAGACCCGCCAGCGTGAAGTCGCTGCACTGG
>NZ_JBSPEI010000044.1:0-3006 GCF_055796175.1 Pseudocitrobacter sp. 2023LY-00077
TCCCCTGAATGGCTTCGTACTTCTGCGTGGCGGTCATACCATTGCGCGCATACAACAGCTCAGTGGCTTCGGTCATGCGCTGGATGCCGTAGCGCTCCATTGCAGCTTCACGAACAGAGGCGGCATACGCGACGATGTTTGCAGCTGATGGTGTGTTCTTGGATAGCTCGGCAATGTACCCGAATCCGCCAACTTTCTCGGTGAGCCCTTTGCTCTCCAGCGTATCGAACAGTGTCAGGCCATCGACTGGCTTGTTATCCCGGTACATCTCGCGCATCTCAGCGAAGATCACTTGGTGGGCCCGGCTGTAAAACGATTCCGGCTTCAGCATTGCCAGCACTTTCTGGACGCGCTCACTGTCGCCACCGTCAAGCAGCATGCCGCCGATAACGCTCTGCTCAGCTTCGAGGTTGTGAGGTACAGTGATGATTTCAGAAGTCATCGCGATCTCCTTCCCGAACTTCCAGATAGAGTTTGTCGCTCAGGAACGCATCGAAATTCTTGCGCCGCCACGTCTTACCGCTCTTGTTGTCAGGACGGTCTTCCAGCATCCAGCGGCAGTTTTCACGGATGTATTTCAGGTAATCCCTGAAACCCTCGATCGTCAGCGGTTTGCCGTCATCCAGCCCTCTGGCGATTTTGTTGGCCTTTGCCCAGAACGAGCGGATCAGATTGCGGCGACGGTCGTCGATAAATTTCCATCCTCTCGCTTCGGGTAGTTCATCACGCAATGCCTGAAAGACTTCTTCGCAGGAGATCTTTGGTTTTTTCTCTGCCTGATTTTTGTCGGCAGATACACTCTCTCTTACGTTAGTAAGAGAGTTATTAGTTATATTATTGTTTATGGACAATCGTTGGACATTTGTTGGACAATCATCGCTGAAAGGCGCGTCATTACTGGTGTTTGCGTTGGACAATCGTTGGACATTTGTTGGACAATTTTGAGCCTGAAAATCGTCATATTTGCATATCGTAATCAGGCTAAATTTGCGCTCTTTTGACTCAATTTTTATCATCCCTTTTGTCTCAAAAGTCCTGAGTAAACTTCTGACCTTGTTGTCAGGGATAAAGGTTTCCATAACCAATGTCGGGCGGCCTGTAATCATTTGCCCACGGCCTACAACCATTTCTCCGATATCAGTCATTACCGCCGTATCTGCATGGTTAGCTTTAAGGATCAGATGTAGCCACAGATGGACGGCCTGAGAGTCCTTGTAGAGCTTGCTATCCATGAACTGGCGGTGCAGATAGACAAAGCCCATACTTGCCGCCCCATTGCTTTGAGCAGGCCGCTGCTCTGCCCTGTAGTCTGCTAATTTAACGACGCCCATGCTTCACCCCTGCCTTAGCCATTGCGATGCGGATAACCCCAACAAGACGCTCTGCGAACGCCTGGTTTTTTGATGCGGCGACGATCAGGCCATCAGGTGAATCAGGGTGACGCCGTTCCTCTTTTTCCTGGTACTTCCTGCGAGCTTTTGTCATACTCACTCCTGCAACGATTCCAAATGAATTGCACCTGAGAGCCCTTTCTGTTCCAGCAGAAGGGCTTTCGACTTTTTGATACTTCCCATCACATAACTCCCGGCGCCATAGCGGCCAGACTTGTCACCACGGCGGCGATTGATTCAGTGGGCAGAAAGCGCAGCAGTGCTTCAGCAGCTTCTCTCACCTCTTTCTCAAGGCGTTGTATCGGCTGACCAAGCAACTTCGCCTGATGCGCTTCAGTGCACTCTTTCATAGCCTCTGCTATCAGTTCGGCCTCAGTCTTTGCGACCAGACCAAACTCTCTCGCCACTTTCTCGTTATCCCGCGCCATCACGTCGATGATGATGGGGATCAGCAGCATCAACCCCTTGTCGTTCTTCGGGCCCGGATCGTTAATCATCCGGAAGAAGTTCTGCTTCGTGTTGTGTTCAGAACCAGCCAGTAACAACCCTTTGCCGCCGCGCGAAAGCCACTCTTTCGCAACCAGTTGAGAAATGTGAACCTGAGACTGGCCCGGCGTGCCTTTTTGCCAGGCCTTAACCGCCTCCCGTATTCGAGTTAGCTTACGGTTATTGCGCGGAACACTTTGATAAATCGAAATCAACGGACGTTGTTCAAGTCCGGTACTCTGTTGATAAGTAAGTGATTGCATGTGATTTCCCTTTCGAAACACAAATAGATAGATAGGCCCATGCGCAGACACGCATAGCCATTAAGACATGTTGTTTTAAATCGCCCTTTTTCAGGGCTGAGATGTGTAAGAGCGGGTGGTGCTTATGCTGCGTTAGATTCGCGGCGGGTACTTGGGAACGGCTTCAACTCTTCAGCAGACACTGAACCATCGGCATGAACAATTACCGTGATATCCCGCTTTGCGGTTAGTGCTTTGAAGATAGCGCTCTGGTAAACCCCAAGGTCCTGAGCTGCTTTAGTCTGACCGAAACGTTGAGCGTAATCTTTAAGCTTTATGCGCTGATCCATACGACCTCCTTAGTGCATGAATATGATTATCACCGCAGGAGGTATTTGTGTCAACACGTGCGGTGTTATTAAATTATCCCTTCCGGTGTTAGAATCAAGATATGAGCATAAAAAAGAAACCCTTAACAGCAGAACAGCTTGAAGACGCAAAGCGTCTAAAGGCGATTTATGAGAGCAAGAAGTCAATTCTTAAGCTCTCACAGGAATCAATCGCTGATGCTTTAAGCGTCGGTCAGTCAGCTATTGCAGCTCTTCTCAATGGCGTAAATGCGCTGAACGCAAGTAACGCAGCAGCACTTGCAAGGGTGCTCCAGGTGAGCGTTGGTGATTTTAGCCCCTCTCTCGCTTCAGAAATTGAAGAAATGTACAAGGCAGTGTCTTCAGAGGGGGTGACCAGCAATGACTTTGACTACCCCGTATTCTCCCACGTTCAGGCCGGGATGTTCTCTCCTGAGTTCCGTACGTTCACAGAGCGCGATGCTGAGCGCTGGGTAAGCACGACCAAGAAAGCCAGCGACAACGCATTCTGGCTTGAGG
>NZ_JBSPEI010000045.1:0-2953 GCF_055796175.1 Pseudocitrobacter sp. 2023LY-00077
GAAGCGAACCGGGGGAACTGAAACATCTAAGTACCCCGAGGAAAAGAAATCAACCGAGATTCCCCCAGTAGCGGCGAGCGAACGGGGAGCAGCCCAGAGTCTGAATCAGCATGTGTGTTAGTGGAAGCGTCTGGAAAGTCGCACGATACAGGGTGAAAGTCCCGTACACCAAAATGCACATGTTGTGAACTCGAAGAGTAGGGCGGGACACGTGGTATCCTGTCTGAATATGGGGGGACCATCCTCCAAGGCTAAATACTCCTGACTGACCGATAGTGAACCAGTACCGTGAGGGAAAGGCGAAAAGAACCCCGGCGAGGGGAGTGAAAAAGAACCTGAAACCGTGTACGTACAAGCAGTGGGAGCCTCTTTTATGGGGTGACTGCGTACCTTTTGTATAATGGGTCAGCGACTTATATTCTGTAGCAAGGTTAACCGAATAGGGGAGCCGAAGGGAAACCGAGTCTTAACTGGGCGTTAAGTTGCAGGGTATAGACCCGAAACCCGGTGATCTAGCCATGGGCAGGTTGAAGGTTGGGTAACACTAACTGGAGGACCGAACCGACTAATGTTGAAAAATTAGCGGATGACTTGTGGCTGGGGGTGAAAGGCCAATCAAACCGGGAGATAGCTGGTTCTCCCCGAAAGCTATTTAGGTAGCGCCTCGTGAACTCATCTTCGGGGGTAGAGCACTGTTTCGGCTAGGGGGTCATCCCGACTTACCAACCCGATGCAAACTACGAATACCGAAGAATGTTATCACGGGAGACACACGGCGGGTGCTAACGTCCGTCGTGAAGAGGGAAACAACCCAGACCGCCAGCTAAGGTCCCAAAGTCACAGTTAAGTGGGAAACGATGTGGGAAGGCTCAGACAGCCAGGATGTTGGCTTAGAAGCAGCCATCATTTAAAGAAAGCGTAATAGCTCACTGGTCGAGTCGGCCTGCGCGGAAGATGTAACGGGGCTAAACTGTGCACCGAAGCTGCGGCAGCGACACTATGTGTTGTTGGGTAGGGGAGCGTTCTGTAAGCCGTTGAAGGTGTGTCGTGAGGCATGCTGGAGGTATCAGAAGTGCGAATGCTGACATAAGTAACGATAAAGCGGGTGAAAAGCCCGCTCGCCGGAAGACCAAGGGTTCCTGTCCAACGTTAATCGGGGCAGGGTGAGTCGACCCCTAAGGCGAGGCCGAAAGGCGTAGTCGATGGGAAACAGGTTAATATTCCTGTACTTGGTGTTACTGCGAAGGGGGGACGGAGAAGGCTATGTTGGCCGGGCGACGGTTGTCCCGGTTTAAGCGTGTAGGTGGGAAGTTTAGGTAAATCCGGACTTCTTTTAACACTGAGACGTGATGACGAGGCACTACGGTGCTGAAGTAACAAATGCCCTGCTTCCAGGAAAAGCCTCTAAGCATCAGGTAACATTGAATCGTACCCCAAACCGACACAGGTGGTCAGGTAGAGAATACCAAGGCGCTTGAGAGAACTCGGGTGAAGGAACTAGGCAAAATGGTGCCGTAACTTCGGGAGAAGGCACGCTGATATGTAGGTGAAGTGATTTACTCATGGAGCTGAAATCAGTCGAAGATACCAGCTGGCTGCAACTGTTTATTAAAAACACAGCACTGTGCAAACACGAAAGTGGACGTATACGGTGTGACGCCTGCCCGGTGCCGGAAGGTTAATTGATGGGGTTAGCGGCAACGCGAAGCTCTTGATCGAAGCCCCGGTAAACGGCGGCCGTAACTATAACGGTCCTAAGGTAGCGAAATTCCTTGTCGGGTAAGTTCCGACCTGCACGAATGGCGTAATGATGGCCAGGCTGTCTCCACCCGAGACTCAGTGAAATTGAACTCGCTGTGAAGATGCAGTGTACCCGCGGCAAGACGGAAAGACCCCGTGAACCTTTACTATAGCTTGACACTGAACATTGAGCCTTGATGTGTAGGATAGGTGGGAGGCTTTGAAGTGTGGACGCCAGTCTGCATGGAGCCAACCTTGAAATACCACCCTTTAATGTTTGATGTTCTAACGTAGACCCGTGATCCGGGTTGCGGACAGTGTCTGGTGGGTAGTTTGACTGGGGCGGTCTCCTCCCAAAGAGTAACGGAGGAGCACGAAGGTTAGCTAATCCTGGTCGGACATCAGGAGGTTAGTGCAATGGCATAAGCTAGCTTGACTGCGAGCGTGACGGCGCGAGCAGGTGCGAAAGCAGGTCATAGTGATCCGGTGGTTCTGAATGGAAGGGCCATCGCTCAACGGATAAAAGGTACTCCGGGGATAACAGGCTGATACCGCCCAAGAGTTCATATCGACGGCGGTGTTTGGCACCTCGATGTCGGCTCATCACATCCTGGGGCTGAAGTAGGTCCCAAGGGTATGGCTGTTCGCCATTTAAAGTGGTACGCGAGCTGGGTTTAGAACGTCGTGAGACAGTTCGGTCCCTATCTGCCGTGGGCGCTGGAGAATTGAGGGGGGCTGCTCCTAGTACGAGAGGACCGGAGTGGACGCATCACTGGTGTTCGGGTTGTCATGCCAATGGCATTGCCCGGTAGCTACATGCGGAAGAGATAAGTGCTGAAAGCATCTAAGCACGAAACTTGCCCCGAGATGAGTTCTCCCTGACTCCTTGAGAGTCCTGAAGGAACGTTGAAGACTACGACGTTGATAGGCTGGGTGTGTAAGTGCAGCGATGCATTGAGCTAACCAGTACTAATGAACCGTGAGGCTTAACCTTACAACGCCGAAGATGTTTTGGCGAAGAGACATCGATAAGTAAGCTTGATAACAGATTAAATTAACCGGCGTAAGCGGGTTAATACAACAGAATTTGCCTGGCGGCACTAGCGCGGTGGTCCCACCTGACCCCATGCCGAACTCAGAAGTGAAACGCCGTAGCGCCGATGGTAGTGTGGGGTCTCCCCATGCGAGAGTAGGGAACTGCCAGGCATCAAAT
>NZ_JBSPEI010000046.1:0-2936 GCF_055796175.1 Pseudocitrobacter sp. 2023LY-00077
CCTCAAGCCAGAATGCGTTGTCGCTGGCTTTCTTGGTCGTGCTTACCCAGCGCTCAGCATCGCGCTCTGTGAACGTACGGAACTCAGGAGAGAACATCCCGGCCTGAACGTGGGAGAATACGGGGTATTCATATTTTTGGAATACAGGGCCATTATCTACGCCGAAAAGAATAAGCGAAGGGGATACATTTAAAGCCTCAGCAAGGGTCAATGCGTCATCTGCACTGACCTTTCTGGTGCCTAGTTCATAATTCCCAAGTCGTGAAGGCGTAGCCCAGCCGCAAAGACTTGCCAGCTTTGCTTGACTGTACCCTTTTGCTTCGCGGAGGGATTTAATCCTCTCACCGATAATTTCATGCATAGTTTTCATGTCTCTATGGTATCACGTGGCGTGATTAAGTTATCTACACGATATGGTGTTGACACTTAATCACATATCGTGAATAATCATTTCATCCAATGACTGGAGATTGATATGAACAACATTGCAGAGCAGCGAAAAAAAATTGGTATTTCGCAAGCCGCTCTAGCTACCGCCATAGGTTGGGGGCAGTCGCGAATTGCTAACTATGAACTGAACATTCGCACTCCTGGCCTACAAGAGAGTCGCTTGATTGTTGAGGGATTAAACCGTCTCGGTTGCAATTGCTCCCTAAATGACGTTTTTCCGCCAGCAACAAACGCAGCATAAGCAACACCCGCTCTTACACACCTCAGCCCTGAAAAAGGGCGATTCAAAACAACAAGTCTTAATGGCTATGCGTGTCTGCGCATGGGCCTATCTATCTATTTTTTTCTAAGGGAATGCAGATGCAATCACTTACGTATCAACAGAGTACCAATCTTTATAGGCCATGTCTGATTTCCAAATCTCAGGAAGTCAACAAAGAAACCAAACAGCTAATGCATATCCGTGAAGCTGTTCGGGCCTGGCAAAAATCTACGCCGGGCCAGTCTCAGGTTCACATTTCGCAGTTGGTTGCGAAAGAGTGGCTGGCGCGTGGCGGGAAGGGGTTGTTACTGGCAGGTTCTGAACACAATACGAAGCAGAACTTCTTCCGGATGATTAACGATCTGGGCCCGAAGAACGACAAAGGGTTGATGCTGCTGATCCCCATCATCATCGATGTGATGGCGCGGGATAACGAGAAAGTGGCGAGAGAGTTTGGCCTGGTCGCAAAGACTGAGGCCGAACTGATTGCAGAGGCCATGAAAGAGTGCACTGAAGCGCATCAGGCGAAGTTACTTGGTCAGCCGATACAACGCCTTGAGAAAGAGGTGAGAGAAGCTGCTGAAGCACTTCTGCGCTTTCTGCCCACTGAATCAATCGCCGCGGTGGTGACAAGTCTGGCCGCTATGGCGCCGGGAGTTATGTGATGGGAAGTATCAAAAAGTCGAAAGCCCCTCTGCTGGAACAGAAAGGGCTCTCATGTGCAATTCATAGCAAACGTATTGCAGGAGGAATAATGGCAAATAAACAGCGTCATTACCAGACCGATACACACAAAAACATTACACGCGATCGCTTCATCCGCTCATTCAACCCTTCGGTTGGCTGGAAGATGCGCGCCATCCTGGAAGAACTGAAACGTAAGGAGAGCGGCCGTGAGTAATGTCCTTCGAATTTCAGATTTTAGAGGGGCGCAGAAGCCCATGGAGAAGCCGCATCCATCACCGCAGGGTCTTGTGTTCCTGCACCGTAAAGTAAGAGATCTGCCGTTCTACAAGACTGATAGTGAGGCTGTTCATTTGTGGATGCACCTCATCATGGATGTGAACCCGGCGCCAGTAATGGTGATAACGGAATTTGGCGAATATCCGGTTGGCAGGGGACAGACGATTACCGGTCGCCATACGTTGGCTAAAGATACTGGTATCTCTCCTGATCGCGTCAAATACCTGCTCAATAAGTTCACAAAAATGGGCATGATCACCACACTGTCGAACAAGAAATTTACGCTTCTGACCGTCACAAAATATGACGATTATCAGCAGTTTTTTGTGCCAACAGAATGCCAACAGAGTGCCAACGCAAACCCAGATACACCAAGGCCTGCGCTTGAGGTTGTGCCAACAGAATGCCAACAGAGTGCCACAAAGAATTTAAATAATAATATCTCTTCTACTGACGTAGAAGAGAGTGCATCAGCAGCAAAAAAATCAGAACAGAAAAAACCGTCTCTCAGTTGTGAACAGATTGTCGATGTTTATCACTAGGTACTCCCTGAAGCACAGAGCATCAGGATACTTACTGATAAGCGCCGTAATCTGATCCGTTCGTTCTGGCAGAAGGCGGGGAAAGTCACTCAGCAACTGGACGGCCATAAGTTCACCCTGAACGACTGGGAATCGTATCTGAGCTACATCGCCAGCAACTGTCGGTGGATGCTTGAGAATCGACCGGATCAACGTACCGGAAAGACCTGGCGACGCAAATCACTGGAGTACTTCCTGAACGTGGATGTTTACGCGAAAACGCGTGAGGGGGCCTGTGATGACCTCTGAAATCATGACCGTACCTCACAACCCTGAAGCTGAGCAGAGTGTTATCGGCGGCATGCTGCTTGACGGCGGCGACAGTGAGCGTGTCCAGAAAGTTCTGGCGATGCTGAAACCCGAGTCATTTTACAGCCGGGCCCACCAGGTGATCTTCGCTGAGATGCGCGAGATGTACCGGGACAACAAGCCAGTCGATGGCCTGACACTGTTCGATACGCTGGAGAGCAAAGGGCTTACCGAACAGGTTGGTGGCTTCGGGTACATTGCCGAGCTATCCAAGAACACACCATCAGCTGCAAACATCGTCGCCTATGCCGCCTCTGTTCGTGAAGCTGCAATGGAGCGCTACGGCATCCAGCGCATGACCGAAGCCACTGAGCTGTTGTATGCGCGCAATGGTATGACCGCCACGCAGAAGTACGAAGCCATTCAGGGGA
>NZ_JBSPEI010000047.1:0-2917 GCF_055796175.1 Pseudocitrobacter sp. 2023LY-00077
TTTACCGTCAGCCCCTCGCAAAGAGCTATCGGCCTGAATGTTGTGTGTGATATCTGCGCCTGGCGTCTCGAATCTTCTCCAGTTCGCAATTCTTCGCTGTGCTGTGATATTTGCTGATGTGACACAAGGGCGTTCTCGGGTCGAAATCTCTTCCGCATACCGGGCATTTGATGCTGTTTTTCATCGGCAACCTCAAATCAGCGGAATTGATTTACCCTTCATTTTCTGCGTTCCGTGGCAGGTAATACCGCGTTCGCCCGGCTTGCTATACCATGTGCGTTGATTCTTGCGCTCAATGCGCTGTAGGTTGCTTTCAATCTGTTCGTGGTACTCAGCCAGTACCGTTAAATCAATCGGTTTCACAGCGCTTTCTACGCGTGATTTAGGCTTGCGATTGAACGACAGAACAGGACGGTTATCTGGCTTGGCGCTTACCCCAACCAACAGGGGATTTGCAACTTTCCATTCAGCCTGTTTCTCTGCGCGGCGTTCGCGGCGGCGTGTTTGTGCATCCATTGTGGATCTCCTGTCAGTTAGCTTTGGTGGTGTGGTGGCTGGTAGTCTCGCTCCAGCTTGTTGAGTCTCATTCGGCGGGGTATAACCGGCACCCCAGCGATTTTTCCATGCGACAACGTGCGCGTTATGGCGGCCTTATCGCCCGCGGCTCCCCGTCTCGTCCACGCTATTGCTAGCGTTGGTAGCGCTTCACCGCTCAACAGTAGGTAAGCACTTGCCAGTGACTAGCTGGCTTCACCACACCCCAAAGCTTTCTGCTTTGAATGTTTACCCTTCTTCAGGGCCAGATTTTTAAGAGCATCACCGTCCTGGTGAGTAGTGCGTCCTGCTGATGGGATTAATATTCACGTATTGTGATTTGATTGTCAATCACGATATGTGTATTTAATATTTATCACACGATATGTGTATGTTTTTAATGGGTAAATAATTTTATTAATTGTGTTATGCTCAAAAAAACATCAAAGAGGGCTTGGTTATGGAATTGGGTATGGATATGGAACGGGATGAGCCAAGGGAGTGCTGAGGGATGCTGCGGAGTTCGTGAGGAAAGGGCAGTAGACTTGGTTAACGATGTCACTGCTGGTAGACCTGCATACCAGTGGTAAGCGTCTTACCGCTGGCGCGACTATTAATAATGCAGGGATCTGGGTGCTGCCCATCTGGCGGGCAAATGGGTTTTACTTGCATATCTTTTCGAAATTATCAATGACTTACAATGGCGGGCGGGTGGTGGTCTTGTGGTGTCGGAAGGCAGTAAAAACCCGGCGCGGTGACCGGGTAGGTAGTGGGTATTAGGTATTAGAATTCTGGCTTCATTCTCCCGAAGACCTTTTCAATTCCAGCCTCGTACTCTTCTTTGTTATCGCTCATCGCAGCAACACCAAGAAGTTTGCCAATATGTTGTCGTAACGCCTTGACGCCAATTTCTGACAGGAATAGGTGTAGCTTGTCTGATTGTTTACCATTCTCGTCACGACTCGCTCGGATCTGTTCAAGAATCTTACCTTTGCTCTTCGCGAGAGGAACGTAAATTTGCATATTAGTCAGCTGACCAAAGCGGATAGGCCTGCCTTTCTCCGGGCGATTAAGTCCATATAACCGGTACCATTCTTCATACAGTTCGTCAGGAAATTCTCTTTCGTACTGTCGCGCTTCTTCGCGAACGAATGCTTTAAACGCATCAATTACTTCTTGCACTTCCGGCCTATAACCGGCTACTGCATATGCTAGGCCCTTAAGCCCTGCCTTCATAGATGCACCAGCCAGTTTCTGTGCCATCATTGCAGCTTTGGCTCGTGTTTGAGGAAGTGCATTTGCTTGGTGCGCATTTAAAATGGCAATCGCCATGTCGCCAACGGCAGTTAAATCGTAGCCATTAGCTTCACCTGAACCAAAAACTGATCCTCCATGGTGCCATTGAAATTTAAATGGTTTTTCCATTTTTTCACGCAAAACTGTACCTATGAAGTCGGACATATATTGCGCGTTTAGGAGGCGAGTGACAGCTATCATGTGGTCACCAAGACCAAGCAGTCGCGCAAGACCTGCGCCAGAAACCACAGCGGTTTTGTTTTCGTCATTAAGGACGTAGCATTCAACATCAATGCCGAACTAATCCATGAAGTTTCCTTTATGGGTGGCTTTAAGTGGCTTATCACCCCATCGTGCCGCTGCTGCTTTTTTGGCAATATTAGCTCGCTGTTCTTTGGTAAGAGATTTCGCGCGAGCTACTCCACCTTTTGCCTTTCCCTTTGGTTCTTTTTTATCGCCTGACATATGCAAGTACCATGCTGTGAAATTTGCTTGCATAATAAACAGTGCACAAGAATAAAAGCAAGCATTATTTTTTATTTTATGCTTGCATTGTCCGACGCATAAAAAAAGGCCGCATTTCTGCGACCTTTCATCACCCAAACGTCTCTTCAGGCCACCATAAGCACGATCGCAACAACCGAGAGCAAAGTAACCACGCCTACTATCAGATATTCTCTTATCACCCAAACGTCTCTTCAGGCCACTGTGAAGCCACTACCTTCCCAACCACCCGGCAATGCTCATTACACGGTATCATAGGGAACTGTGGGTTCAGCGGTTGCAGGAACACCTGCCCGCTGTCTTTAATCAGCTTCTTGAATGTGAATTCGTCGCCACCAAGACGAGCAATGCAGAAATCACCTGGATCAACCGGTTCTTCCGGATCTACCAGAATCAACATGCCTTCCGGGAAGCTAGGCTTTGAACCAGCTGGCGCAGTCATTGAGTGACCGTCAACCTCAAGCCAGAATGCGTTGTCGCTGGCTTTCTTGGTCGTGCTTACCCAGCGCTCAGCATCGCGCTCTGTGAACGTACGGAACTCAGGAGAGAACATCCCGGCCTGAACGTGGGAGAATACGGGGTA
>NZ_JBSPEI010000048.1:0-2856 GCF_055796175.1 Pseudocitrobacter sp. 2023LY-00077
CCAGTGCAGCGACTTCACGCTGGCGGGTCTGCATGTCGGTGATGGTGGCCTTTGCCAGATTCAGCTCCTGAGTTTTCTCATCTCGCTGCTTCTTGTATTCGGTGGCGTTGTCGCGGTAGTGGTTAACGAAGAAAGCCTGCACTCCGATTAGTACGACAACCGACAGCTGCAACCAGTAACGCTTAACCAGCGCGCCAATCACGACAGGAACAGAGCGCGCTCCGCCTCACGTCGACGGGTAAGCCCATTCAGGACTTTGCCGCCAGCTTTATTCCAGCGCAGGAACTCGTCAGCCGCCCCTTGAACATCTCCATCATTAAGCTTTTTCAGCAGAGTAGAAGTAGAGAGCGCCCGGGAACCGACGTTGTAGGCAAACGAGACCAGAGCATCGAACTGACCCTGGGTTAGCTTTACCTTAACCACTTTGAGGACGTCATTCTCAAAGCTAACGAGGCCTGTGCGAAGAAGACGATCTGCAGTTTTCATGTCTATCTTCATTCCGGGTTTTACTGGTTTTCCATCTACAGGATGAGTCCAGCCATAACCGATTGTCCAAGGAGCGCCACCTGTTCCCGGATCAGGATACGCGGTTAAGCTGCATCCCTCGAAATCCTTGATGTTCTTTATCCCTTTTTCACTAGTTTGCATCGTCCACCCCTACTTTCTTGGCAGTGAATTTCTTGATAAGCGATCCGATTGAAGCGGTACCGAGATAGCCAATAAACACACTGCCGATATAGGCAAGGTTTGTGCTCATACCGATGAACACGAGAATGTCTCTTACGAACCAGGCAAACATCGCGCACATCAATCCATCAATCAGCGTCTTTGAAAGCGTGTCACCGTTATACCGGCCACGCAGATACGCCATGATGAATGCCAGGATCGCACCAATGCCCTGCTCTTTGGCAGCTAGCAAAGCAGCGATAAAGTCTTGTTTGTAGGGCATCTTCATAGTCTCTCTCCTCGCAGTAGAAGCGGGAGCTGTGTTTGTAGTGAGGAAAGGCCGTCCGACACGATAGCTACGTGGCTTCTGAGGGTGATTGTCGGCGACCTGAATAAAGAGCCCACGGCGCGGTGGGCAAGAGGGTAAGGCATATAGGCTCTGCGGCCTGATTTCCCAGCTGGCGGGATTTGGTGGGCCGGGAAGGATTCGAACCTATCTACCCTTCCCTTATGAGGGGACCGCTCATACCAAATGAGCTTCCGGCCCAGAAACGACAAAGCCCAAGGCGTTAACCTCGGGCTTTTTATTCTTCACCGTAACAATTCACGGATTTGTAGTGTTAGAGCAATAATATTCTAACTTTCGTCATTATGCAAGCTGCAATCGTTACCGGAATCAAACTTTGCTCGTAACTTTCGATAAGATCGCATTTGCAGCAGATTCCGACTTCTCAATCTCAGATATCAGGGATTCATAAAATGGCTTAATCGCCTTATCCCAGACCCCTGGAGAAATGGCATCAGTAAACTGGCATATAGCGCGATAGCATGATGCGGCAGGCAGGCGCTCATATCCCCTTCCTGAGCACTGACGACAGGCGCTCATAACCGGAACACCTTGCTCTTCTGACTTTTTTCGGTCAACCGCCAAACCACGCCCTCTGCACTTAACACAGGATGTTGATATAACCCCGCGCCCACTACATTTGGCACATGTCTCTTCAACCTGCTCATTTGCTGTTTTTGCGGGGGTTTTCTCTCCACAACCCGGATGCTTAACTACCAGTGCTTCCTTCCTGATTACGCCACGGCCTTTACAGCATGAGCAAGTGACTTCGCTGGCTGCTGATCGGCAATAATCCTGGTATGCGAAAGTTGCGAGCAATTGCAGAACCTTACCCTTAATATTGTTTTCAAGTTTGCGAAAGGCTGCAACCTTATCGCAGTGTTTGATTCCATATTGCATCAACAGTTGAACGGCTTTCTTTTTGTCATCGCTGCTCAGATTCATTTTTCCGCTAAAAGCACTAAACCCCAGCGGAGCGCGACTTTGGACCATTCCAAATGCAGCCATAACGTCAGTGCCAGTTAAAGCTTCTGACGCCGTGGCTCTTGGAGAGTCAGATAATTGTGGTGACTTAGGAGCGTGGAATTTGACTGTGTTTTCGAGGTTCATGCTGATGCTCCCACTGTCTTATGGCTGCGAATGAAGTTGCGAAGAAGTCTGTAATCAACCAAGAAAGAATCCGGGGTTCTGAGCATGCGCAGGAATTGCCAGCGCAAACGGGTCAACTCGATTAGCTCGGTGTTCATAGCGCCTCCAGTTCGGTAATCGTCAACTCAAGACGACCGCCCTTCACTACCGGCATCTTCACGACGCGATAGTCGACTACCTGCACGTCATCGACCCAAAAGCCTGCTTTGGTCAGCGCATCGAATGCGGCCTTTTGCAGATTGTCCAGGTCTCGGCGGCGTCGATCTGGCATATGGCATTCGATGCGAACCTTCAGAGGCGAGGTGATCCCGATATCCAACATCTCTTCCTTGATGATTTCAGCCACAAGGTCACGGTATTGCTTTCCTTCCGTGCTGATGTGCGTGCGCCCGCGGTTGTGCCGGTAATAGCGATTGTTGCTTGGAGGCCATGCGAGGCTGATTCGATATGTATTCACACTTTCACCTTCCCTTCTTTCAGCCAGATAACCTGTGTACGCGCCATACCTTCCAGGGCGCACTCCTTTGCATATTCCGCATCAACCAGACGAGTGCGGCGATCAATCTCATCGTGGCAACTGCTGCATGCGATTGTGGCGATCAGGTCAGGCGGCTTGATTCCGGTCCCGCAGAGGCCAGCAAGACGAATGTGAGCCAGTACTGAGGTTTCAGGATTGCCGTTGCATACGCCGGGGA
>NZ_JBSPEI010000049.1:0-2837 GCF_055796175.1 Pseudocitrobacter sp. 2023LY-00077
GTTAACCACTACCGCGACAACGCCACCGAATACAAGAAGCAGCGAGATGAGAAAACTCAGGAGCTGAATCTGGCAAAGGCCACCATCACCGACATGCAGACCCGCCAGCGTGAAGTCGCTGCACTGGATGCCAAATACACGAAGGAATTGTCCGATGCGAAAAAAACCATTAACGATTTGCGTCGGGATGTCGATTCTGGCGCTAAACGGCTGCGCATCGCCGCAACCTGCCCTGGAATGTCCAAAGCCACCTCCGCCACCGGCGTGGATGATGCAGGAGCCCCCGAGCTTACTCCAGACGCTCGACGGAATTATTTCGATCACCGGGACGGAATCGCAACCGCTGACAAAATGATTCGCGGCATGCAGGAATATATAGACACGCAGTGCCTGAAGTAAGTATTAACCTATTGGTAGGCCTTATAGTATTATCAATTATCTGAGGGCTATAAGGTGACAAAAATGAATAAGCTCAAACCCATAGCTTTGGTTATGATTGTCGTAGTTTTAATGTTTTTACTTAATGGCATCTACATAGCGAATAGGCATGTAAGTGGTGATTTCTCGATGCGAGAGGTGGCCAACGACTATGAGTCTATGAATCCTATCAGCAGATACAGTTATGAGTGGATGATGAAAGACGATATGGACGTAATTAATAGAGTCGTTAAGGACAATATTAGAGAACGGAATAAGTAAATAACTTCAGAGTTGTTGTGATGCCATCACAAAGGCCACTTGCGAGTGGCTTTTTTAATAGCCGCATCCTAATCAACGGATAAAGAGGCTCTCAATGTCCGACATCTACCAAATCACCCTAACCACCCAGACAGGCGAAACATTCACGGGCAAGATGTCACGACGTCAGCCTGAGCTGGTAAACGGCTTCGTGCCGCTGGCGACTGAAACGGGACAGTGGCTTTACTTCGCTCCTGCCGATGTAAAGCGCGTGAAGTTCACGCCTGTACCGGAAGAGCAGACCGAACAAACAACGGAGTAACCAATGAGCAAAACAGTAACATTCACCTCAAAAGTATCTCTTCGTCCATACATGAAGCCGGTCCTGATGCTGTCAGCTTTACTTCGCTGGGAGTGGTTGACTAACAAGTGCTTCAAAATCGAAACCGTAACCAGCGATACGGTGCAGCTTTAAGTGGAGTAACCCATGGCTAACGATGACGAGCGCAGGCCGTATCCGCCAGTTAACTTCATCGACTCCGACAACTGGCAGCCATACACCAGGCTGATCCCCGCCAATGAAGTGCATGAGTGGATAAACCGGCAAATCCTCAGCGATACCGGAAGCATCCATAACCCTGACCACGAACACCTGTTAGAGGCTGACCTCTGCTTCATGTGGGCGTCTGACTCATTCGCGAAGAAAGGGCGGTATGTGCTCGGTCAGGCTGAACAGGTAATGCTACGCGCCGGTGGCTGGCAGAAATCCAGAATGGAACAGCAGATGCATGAATGGTTCGGGCGCATCCCGAAGTTCATCATCACCCTGGCGGCCGATTACTGCTCACAATGCAGCGACCTCGAGTTCTGCGCACTGGTAGAGCATGAGCTTTACCACATTGCCCAGGCCACCGATGATTTCGGCGCGCCTAAGTTCAACAAAGAGACCGGGCAGCCAGTGTTAATACTGCGCGGTCACGACGTCGAAGAATTCACTGGTGTCGTACGTCGATACGGTGCAAGCAAAGAAGTTCAGGAGCTCGTTGATGCGGCCAATGCGCCAGCAGAAGTGGCTCACCTCGAAATAGCCAGGTCATGCGGGACGTGCATGTTGAAGCTGGCGTAACGCTTTATTCAGATTGTCATGGAGGTAGCCTGTGGCAGCATTATCGGCAGAGGTTAAAGCCTTCATCGTTCAATCACTCGCCTGCTACGAGACCCCGGTAAAAGTCATTGAGCTTGTAAAGGCTGAATATGGCATTGATGTCTCACGGCAGCAGGTGTCGCAATACACGCCCGGCAACGCAATGGCGGCCAAGTTGAGCCAGAAGTGGATTGACCTGTTCAACGCTACCCGTAAACGATTCCAGAATGAGATCGGTGACATTCCGATCGCAAATAAAGCGTACCGGTTGCGCGTTCTCGACCGAATGGCGACCAATGCTGAAAAGATGAAGAACTACGGCATGACCTCGCAGCTTATCGAGCAGGCCGCCAAAGAAATGGGCGATGCCTACACTAATCGCCAGAAAGTCGAGCATACAAGCCCTGATGGCAGCATGACGCCGCAGCCAACAATCATCCAGCTACTGCCTGTTGAGCCAAAGCATGAGTAACGCCGTTCAATTGCCGATCCCCGCGAAGCTTGCGCCACTGTTCACCGCCGTGAATAAGCGTTATCGGTGCTCGCACGGTGGACGAGGCAGCGCCAAGACGCGCACCTTTGCACTGATGACTGCGGTAAAGGCTTACCAGTCGATGATGAACGGTGAAAGCGGTGTGGTGCTCTGCGCGCGTGAGTTCATGAACTCGCTGGAAGAGTCGAGCATGCAGGAGGTGAAACAGGCGATCCTATCTGTTCCATGGCTGGCTTCCAACTTTGATATCGGCGAGAAGTACATCCGCACCATCGACAAGAGCGTTAACTACGTGTTCTGCGGTCTGCGGCATAACCTCGACAGCATCAAGTCGAAAGCGCGCATCCTGCTCTGCTGGGTCGATGAGGCTGAATCAGTCAGCGAAATAGCCTGGCAGAAGCTGAGCCCGACCGTTCGTGAGGAAGGTTCAGAGATTTGGGTGACGTGGAACCCGGAACGAGACGGAAGCGCAACGGATAAGCGTTTCCGCAAAGAAGCCGGCGACGACTGCATTACCGTTGA
>NZ_JBSPEI010000004.1:0-187579 GCF_055796175.1 Pseudocitrobacter sp. 2023LY-00077
CAGGCTGCTGAGGATAAAAGCCAGGGGATACCGAAACCGGGAGCGCTTTAAACTGGGGGTGATGTTCCACTACGGAAAGCTGAATATGGCGTTCTGAGCCTTCCCACCATGATCGGGGAAGACCCATCTATATACAGTAAATTCCGTCTCAGGGGGATCTATGCACTACAGTATCGAACATGTTCATGCCCGTACCGTCGCCGGTTTCCATATGGTTGGCCCGTGGGAAGACACCGTTAAGCAAGGTTTTGAGCAACTGATGATGTGGGTAGACGGCCAGTCAATTCCGGCGAAGGAGTGGATAGCGGTCTATTTTGATAACCCCGATGAAGTGCCGCCTGAAAAACTGCGCTGCAATACGGTAGTGACGGTGGCTGACGACTTCACATTGCCGCCCAATAGCGAGGGCGTCATCCTCACCCATATTGATGGCGGCGAGTACGCGGTTGCCAGCGCCCGGGTGGTTGAGCATGATTTTTCCACGCCGTGGCTGCAATTCTTTGACGCGTTGCTGAAAGACAATGCGTATCACATTGATGGCAAGCCCTGCTTCGAACGCTATCTCAACGACGGCAATCAGGACGGCTACTGGGATATTGAGATGTACGTTGCGGTGGCGCGAAACGCGGCCTGAAAATGAAGGTGAAAGATTTTTTTCGCCCCATGATGCGAGCCGGGCAAAAGCAGGTACAATTGCGCTCTTTCGTTCTGCCGGAGAACCGGTTTGCGTCCTGATAAGTCACTCAGTCCTTTTGAAATTCGGCTATACCGCAATTATCGTGTGGTGCACGGCATTCGTATCGCCCTGGCATTTGTGCTGGCCTTTCTGATTGTACGTATTTTTGACATTCCGGAAGGGTCGTGGCCGCTGATTACTCTCGTGGTTATCATGGGGCCCATCTCGTTCTGGGGAAACGTAGTGCCGCGCGCCTTCCAGCGTATTGGCGGCACTATCCTCGGCTCGGCGCTGGGTTTGATTGCGCTTAAGCTTGAACTCATTTCTTTACCGCTGATGCTGATGTGGTGCGCCGGGGCAATGTTCCTGTGCGGCTGGCTGACGCTCGGGAAACGGCCCTATCAGGCACTGTTGATTGGCATTACGCTGGGCGTGGTCGTCGGCGCGCCGCCGGGAGACCTGCACACTGCGCTGTGGCGAAGCGGCGACGTTATCTTCGGTTCGCTGCTGGCGATGCTTTTCACCGGCGTCTGGCCGCAGCGGGCGTTTATCCACTGGCGCATCCAGATGGCGACATTTGTGACCCAGTTTAATCGTCTCTATCAGGCCGGGTTTTCACCCAACCTTGTGGAGCGGCCGCATCTGGAAAAGCACCTACAAACGGTGCTGAACGATGTGGTGAAAATCCGTGGGTTGATTACGCCCGCCAGCAAAGAAACACATATCCAGAAATCAGTATTTGAAGGCATCCAGACCGTGAGCCGCAACCTCGTTTGCATGCTCGAGCTGCAAATCAACGCGCACTGGGCGTCTCGCGAAAGCCACTTTTTAATGCTTAACGCCCATACGCTGCGCGAAACGCAGCAGATGACGCAGCAAACGCTCTTAACCATCGCCCACGCGCTGTATGAAGGTAACCCCCAGCCGGTTAAAGCGAACACGGAAAAACTTAACGAGATCGTCGATGAGCTACGCCAGCTGCTGACGGAGCACAAAAGCACTCATTTGGTGGAAACGCCCATTCATGGCTACGTTTGGCTAAGCATGGAGCTGGCGCGTCAGCTTGAGCTATTATCCCTGCTTATCTGCCGTGCGCTGCGTAAATAAGCGACGAATGCAACACCTTTGACCTTGGGTTGTTTCGATTCAGCAGCGTTTAGGGTTATGATGAGGGACAGGTAAAAACCATTGTCATTAGCAGCGCCTATACGTATATATAGTCTTATAGTCGTTGTATTTACGAATCCGAGTCTCAAATATCAGGGGTGTAAAAATGGAAACAACTAAGCCTTCATTTCAGGATGTACTGGAGTTTGTTCGTCTGTTCCGTCGTAAAAACAAACTGCAGCGTGAAATTCAGGACGTTGAGAAAAAGATCCGTGACAACCAGAAGCGCGTACTGCTGCTGGACAACCTTAGCGACTACATCAAACCGGGCATGAGCGTTGAAGCGATTCAGGGCATCATTGCCAGCATGAAGAGCGATTACGAAGATCGCGTTGATGATTACATCATCAAAAATGCCGAAATTTCTAAAGAACGTCGCGACATCTCTAAAAAGCTGAAAGCGATGGGCGAACAGAAGGTTGCTGAGCCGAAAGCTGAGTAATTTTTTCATCAGGCGGCCTCCGTGCCGCCTGAATGCTATCTGACGCCGCCTTCCACCATGGGCAGCAAATATTTTTGTGGCCACAGCACATTACCCTCGTCCCTTTCCAGCTCTGCCATCACGGCATCAACATCGTGTTTCGTCCTGTCGAGCATTAATCCCATCACACTCCCGCTATGTGCGATGCTTACGCCATACAGTGAAAAACGCGCCACAGTATCCAGCACGCGCTGAAAACCCGGTTTCGGTAAAATTAACTGGCTGGCGATAGCGCTAAGTGTCGCGGCTTCCCCCAGCAGTCCGGCACAGCCTGTTTCACATGCCTGACGGGTTTTTTGCCAGGCTTGCGCCAGTTGTGGTGCGCCAGCGAGCAATGCCGCCTGCCTGTCGAGGCGGTGATAGTCTGCGGTTTGTAGCGTATGTGGGCTTTCCAGCACCAGAATATCGAGCTGCGGTTGTTGCGAACCGGCGGTTTGCGCATGGCCCTGATTATGATCAAACAGCGTCAACTGGCGAAAAGGCGTGCTATCGGTGGGCTCAAGGTTAACGCAAAGCTGTGCCAGCGCCTGTTCAGAGAGTGTTTTATCAAAATAGCGCGCGGTGGCGACAGCGGTGGCGGCAATATCTGCCGTACTGCTGGCCATCCCTTTGGCGACCGGAATAGGTGAGTGCAGATTAATGCGCAACTGCTGGCTCCACTCCGCCGGAAATTCCCACAGAGCCAGCAACTGATTGACCATTACGCGCGTCAGCGGACGTTCATCATCAGTCGGTTTACCGGCTTTAACTTCCACGGTGCTGTATAGCCCAACCGGGCAGGAGATTAATTTCTCACTTCCCTGGATCCAGCCCTGAATCAGTTCCCCGCAGGATGCGGGGCATTGTGCAACGGCCACGCTGTCACCTTATTAGCCCTATTTTCCAGGTCGGTATTATAAATTGAATAAACCGCTGCGGCGCAATAGATTGTTTTAGCGCAAAATTGCAACGGAGTATGAGCGCTACACTGACTCCGTAATTAAGCCGATAGGTCAGACACGTAATGTGTCAGGGAAGAGGGTGTAAATCCCTCGCAGCCCCCGCTGCTGTAATGCTGACGAACCCGTAAATACCACTGATCGTGAGATTGGGAAGGACGGGCGAGAACGACGCTAAGCCAGAAGACCTGCCTGTCGGTACATCTCAACAACTTCGGTGGGAAGTGGGTTGCTCAGAAGCGTGCGGTCGGCAGACCGGGAACACGCGCATCTCGACGTACCCCTACCACCCTGAGCAGGATCAGGGCATGGCGGCAAAGCATCACGCATTTATTCTGGCAGGCACCGGTAGCGGCTGTGGTAAAACCACGGTAACGCTTGGCTTGTTGAATGTGCTGAAACAGCGCGGATGGCGAGTGCAGCCGTGGAAAGTCGGGCCCGATTACCTCGACACCGGCTGGCATACGGCGATATCCGGCGTGGCGTCGCGTAATCTTGACAGTTTCATGATCCCCGCGCCTGCGCTGAACGCCTTGTTCAGCGAACAGATGCAGCATGCCGATATCGCGGTGATTGAAGGCGTGATGGGGCTGTACGATGGCCTCGGTATCGACCCCAATCAATGCAGCACCGCTGCGATGGCAAAACAGCTCGGTTGCCCGGTCATTTTGCTGGTGGATGGCAAAGCGGTCTCAACCTCGATTGCGGCAACCGTGCTGGGTTTTCAGCACTTCGATCCCTCTCTCAATATCGCTGGCGTGATTGTCAATCGCGTCAACAGCGACAGCCATTTCCAGCTTCTCAAATCCGCCATTGAGCGCTACTGCACATTGCCGGTGATTGGTTATGTGCCCACCGTGGCGGGCGTCGCGTTGCCGGAACGGCATCTCGGGCTGGTGACGGCGCGGGAGTCGGTTGTTGAACAGCAACCGTGGCAAGATTTTGCCGACACGCTGGGGCGCACGCTCGATATCGAAAAACTGCTGACCCTGAGCGAGATGAAAACCCTGCCGCAGGGCGAATGGCCGCCAATACCCTCGGTGGGCGAAGGTGAGCGTCTGACGCTTGCGCTGGCCGATGATGAAGTCTTCAATTTTTACTACCCGGACAACATTGCGCTGCTTAAACGTGCAGGCGTCGACATCGTCCGCTTTAGCCCACTTCACGATAACGTGCTACCGGAATGCCAGATGATCTGGCTCGGCGGCGGGTATCCGGAGATCCACGCGAAGGCGCTGGCGGCAAATCAGCCGATGCTCACACAGTTGCGCCAGGCGCATGCGCGCGGCGTGGCTATCTACGCCGAATGCGGCGGCCTTATGTATCTGGGCAGCTCGCTGGAAGATGCGCAGGGCGCAACTCATCTCATGGCGAATATCATTCCCGGTCACAGCAAAATGGGCAAACGGCTGACGCGCTTTGGCTACTGCGAGGCGCAGGCGCGGGAAAATACGCTGCTGGCGGCGGCGGGGGAATGGCTTCGCGGGCACGAATTTCACTACTCCGATTTCACGCCGGAAACGCCGGCAGTGCTGGATTGCCGCAAAGTACGCGACGGGAAAATCCTGCAAACCTGGTCCGGTGGCTGGCAGGTGGGTAACACCTTCGCCAGCTATCTGCATATTCATTTCGCCCAGCGCCCGATGATGCTCACGCATTGGTTGAATGCGGCAAGGAGCGTCCAATGACCCTGCTCGCCTGGTGTATCGCCTGGATACTCGACCTGCTTATTGGTGACCCGCAAAGCTGGCCTCACCCGGTGCGCTGGATAGGCTCCCTTATCACCCGCGTACAAAAAACGGTGCGCCGCTATTGCCACAGTGACCGCGCGTTGCGGATTGGCGGCGGCGTGATGTGGCTGGTGGTGGTCGGTCTGAGCTGGGCTGTCGCCTGGGGCGTGCTGGCGCTGGCTTACGCGATACATCCGTGGCTAGGCTGGGCAGTAGAGGTCTGGATGATCTTCACGGTACTGGCCGGGCGCTGCCTGGCGAATGCGGTCCGCGACGTTGAGCAGCCGCTACGCGCGGGTGATTTAGCACAAAGCCGGATAAAACTGTCGTGGATTGTGGGGCGGGATACCTCGCAACTTCAACCTGCGCAAATCAACCGTGCGGTGGTTGAAACCGTCGCCGAAAACAGCGTCGACGGAATCATCGCGCCACTCTTCTTCCTGCTGCTCGGCGGTGCGCCGCTGGCGATGGCTTATAAAGCGGTGAATACGCTGGACTCCATGGTCGGCTACAAACATGAAAAATACCGCGCGATTGGTATGGTGAGCGCCCGGCTGGACGACGTCGCCAACTTCATTCCCGCGCGCCTGAGCTGGCTGCTGCTCAGCGCCGCCGCTCTGCTTTGCCGCGACAACGCCGCTGCCGCGTTCCGCATTGGCTGGCGCGATCGCCATAACCACAGCAGCCCCAACTGCGCATGGTCTGAAGCGACCGTCGCCGGGGCGCTGGGTATCCGCCTGGGCGGGCCGAATGACTATTTTGGTGAGCGCGTTGAGAAGCCGTGGATCGGTGACGAGCAACGCGACATTGCCGTAGACGATATTTCCCGAACGATTCGACTGATGTGGGTTGCTTCCACGCTGGCGCTGGTGCTGTTTATGGCAGTCCGGTGGCTGGTGATGGGCGCGGCCTGAGGAGTAGCACATGGATTACATTCGCCAGCCGCAGGCCATTGAGGCTAAAAGCTTTGACATTATCGGCGAGATTATTCGCGAAACGCGGCCCGATTATCAGTTTGCCAGTCCGCTACACAAAGCCATCGTCAAGCGCGTCATTCATACCACTGCTGATTTCGAGTGGCTGGATATTCTGTGGTTTTCTCCGGATGCGCTGGCGCGTCTAACGGCAGCCCTGAGTCGCCCTTGCACGCTCTACACCGACACCACCATGGCGCTATCGGGGATTAACAAACCGCTGCTGGCAAGCTTTGGCGGCGAATGTCGCTGCTACATCAGTGACCCGCGCGTGGTGCGCGAAGCCAAAGCGCAGGGCATGACGCGCTCGATGGCCGCCGTGGATATCGCCGTGCGCGAAGAGGGTGAGAAAGTCTTTGTCTTCGGCAACGCGCCGACCGCGCTGTTCCGCCTGCTGGAGCTGAACGTGCCGGTCAGCGGTGTGGTTGGCGTACCGGTTGGTTTTGTCGGTGCCGCGGAATCCAAAGACGCGCTGACTCATAGTGCGCTGCCCGCCATTGCCGCGCTGGGGCGTAAGGGCGGCAGTAACGTGGCGGCGGCGATTGTGAACGCCATTCTCTACCACTTGCGGGATGCAAAATGAGCGACGCCGCGTTTGACGCCCCGGTCTGGCACAACGGTAAACCGCTGCGCAAAGGCTACACCACCGGTTCCTGCGCCACAGCCGCCGCGAAAGTGGCAGCGCTGATGGTGCTGCGCCAGCACATTATTCATCAGGTCTCGATCGTGACGCCCTCTGGCGTGACGCTCAATCTGAACGTTGAATTGCCGCAAATTGAAGGGCAACAGGCTGTGGCGGCAATCCGTAAAGACGGCGGCGATGATGTTGACGCCACGCACGGCATGTTGATTTTTGCCCGCGTGACGCTCAACGACAGCGGCGAAATTGTCTTACGCGGCGGGGAAGGCGTGGGCACCGTGACTCGCAAAGGCGTGGGCCTGCCGCTCGGCAGCGCGGCGATTAACCGCACCCCGCGTCAGACCATCGAAGCTGCCGTTCGCGAGGCGATTGGCCCGGCGCGCGGCGCAGATGTCGAGATTTTTGCCCCGGAAGGCGAAGCGCGGGCGCAGAAAACCTACAACGCCCGGCTCGGTATTCTGGGCGGGATCTCGATTCTTGGCACGACCGGTATCGTCACGCCCATGTCAGAGGAGAGCTGGAAACGCTCCCTGTCGCTGGAACTGGAAATCAAGCGCGCTGCGGGCCTCACCCGCGTGGTACTGGTGCCGGGCAATCATGGTGAACGTTTTGTCCGCGAGCAACTCGGCATCGATAGCGACGTGGTGGTCACCATGAGCAACTTTGTCGGCTATATGCTGGATGAGGCCGTGCGCCTTGGGTTCCGGCACATTGTGCTGATTGGTCACCCTGGAAAACTGATCAAAATTGCCGCCGGGATTTTCCATACCCATAGCCATATTGCCGATGCGCGGATGGAAACGCTGGTGGCGCATCTGGCGCTGCTTGGCGCGCCGCTGGATCTGCTGACGCAGGTGAGCGATTGCGATACCACCGAGGCGGCGATGGAGCACATCGACGCCTTTGGTTATCAGCGCATCTACAACCATCTTGCCGAACGTATTTGTCTTCGCGTGCAGCAAAAACTGCGCTTTACCAAAACGCCGCCCGTATGCGACGCCATCATGTTTGCCTTTGACAACCAGGTGCTGGGGAGCAATCGCCCGGTCGAAGAGATCGTGGAGGCGCTGCAATGTTAACGGTCGTGGGGATGGGGCCTGCCGGGTTAACGCTTATCACCCCGCTGGCAAGCGAGGCTATCGCACAGGCGCAGGTGCTGGTAGGGGCCAAACGCCATCTGGCGCAGTTTCCTGCGTTTAAGGGCGAGCAGCGTCTGCTTGATGCCGATATTCCTCAGTTGCTGGCGTGGATAACCGCGCATCGGCATAAAAATATCGTGGTGCTTGCTTCCGGCGACCCGCTTTTTTACGGCATCGGCACGCGAATGGTGGCCCACTTTGGCCGCGAAAACGTGCGTATCGTGCCGGGGATCAGCGCGGTGCAATACCTGTGCGCCCGCGCAGGAGTAGACATGAATGAGATGTGGCTCACCAGTAGCCACGGGCGCGATGTGTCGTTTGATGAACTGGCCCGACACCGCAAAGTGGCGATGGTGACCGATAGCCGCTGTGGCCCGCGCGACATCGCGCAACAGCTTACGGCAAGAGGAAAAGGGCACCGCTGGATGGTAATTGGGGAACATCTGGCGATGGAAAATGAACAGATCCACTGGCTGCGCGTCAGTGAGGTCAATGCCGACTACGGCATGAACACGGTGGTGATCCTCGATGAAAGATGAACTGTTTCTGCGCGGCGAGAAGGTGCCAATGACCAAAGAGGCCGTGCGTGCGCTGGCCTTATCGAAACTGGATTTACATCACGCGCGCCATTTTATTGATGTGGGGGCGGGCACCGGTAGCGTCTCAATTGAAGCCGCGTTGCACTTTCCGGCGTTAAGGGTGACCGCTATCGAGCGCAACCCGGCGGCGCTGGCGCTGATGGCGCAAAACTGCCGCCATTTTGCTTGCGAAAATATTGTGAGCATTCAGGCCAATGCGCCTGTGGTGGTGGAGGAAAAAGCCGACGCTATTTTCGTCGGCGGCAGCGGCGGGAATCTGGCGTCGCTGATTGACTGGGCGCTTGAACAGCTGCATCCCGCGGGGCGTCTGGTGATGACCTTTATTTTGCAGGAAAACCTCAATAGCGCGCTGGCACATCTGCAACAGCGCGGCATTGCTCCGCTTGATTGCCAACAGATTCAGGTTTCGGCCCTGAGTCCGCTCGGCAGCGGCCACTATTTCAAAGCCAACAACCCCGTCTATGTCATCGCCTGTCAGAAGGAAGAAGCGCATGTCTGAAACATTCGATCCCCGTTGCGTCTGGTTTGTCGGCGCAGGCCCTGGTGACCGGGAACTGATTACCCTCAAAGGCTATCGTCTGTTACAGCAGGCGCAGGTGGTGATTTACGCCGGGTCATTGATTAACACCGAACTGCTGGAGTACTGCCCACTGGAAGCGGAGTACTACGACAGCGCGGAACTGCATCTCGCGCAAATTCTCGATGTGATGGAAGCGGGCATAAAAGCGGGCAAAACCGTGGTGCGCCTGCAAACGGGCGATGTCTCGCTGTACGGTTCGGTGCGCGAACAGGGCGAAGAACTCACCCGCCGTGGTATCGCCTGGCAGGTTGTCCCGGGCGTCAGCGCATTTCTTGGCGCGGCGGCGGAACTCGGCGTCGAATATACGGTACCGGAAGTCTCACAGAGTTTGATTATCACACGCCTGGAAGGCCGTACCCCGGTACCCGCGCGCGAACAGCTCGAATCTTTCGCTCAGCATCAGACCTCAATGGCGATTTATCTCTCCGTTCAGCGCATCCATCGCGTCGCCGAGCGCCTGATTGAGGGCGGCTATCCTGCCAGCACCCCGGTTGCGGTGATTTACAAAGCAACCTGGCCGGAAAGCCAGACCGTGCGCGGTACGCTGGCGGATATTGCAGACAAAGTGCGCGAAGCGGATATACGCAAAACGGCGCTCATCCTCGTGGGCGCGTTCCTGGGCGAGGAGTATCACTACTCAAAACTCTATGACGCGGAATTCAGCCATGAATACCGCAAAGCCTGAATCCATCGCGCTGTTTTGCCTGACGCCCGGCGGTGTTGAACTGGCTAAACGGCTGTCGGTCCTGTTGCCGATGACCTGCTTTACCCGCGACGAATTGCTGGAACCGGGTTTTTTACCCTTTGAAGGCGGTTTTGCCCACGCGGCGCGTACGGCGTTTGCGCGCGATTCCGCACTGATTTTTATCGGCGCGACCGGCATTGCCGTGCGCGTGCTGGCCCCGGCGATCGCAGATAAGTTCAGCGATCCGGCAGTGATCGTCATTGATGAGCGCGGTCAGCACGCGATCAGCCTGCTCTCCGGTCACATGGGTGGGGCGAACGCGCTGACGCGTAAGCTGGCGGGTTTGCTGGGGGCTGACCCGGTCATTACCACTGCAACCGATGTTAACGAGTTGGCTGCACTCGACACGCTGGCCGTTGCGCTGAATGCGCGCATGAAGGATTTTCGCGCGGCGGTAAAAACGGTTAATCAGATGCTGGTTAGTGGAAAACGCGTGGGGTTGTGGTGCGAGCCGGAATTTCGCGAGGCGCTTAATCAGTGTGATGTGCGCGGGTTTATCCCCGTGGCGTCGTTGCAGTCGCTACCGCCGCTGGACGGGGTGGTTTGCATTACGCTGGCACGCGAGCTTCCCGACATCGCCATTGCGCACTGGAAGCTGGTACCTCAGCGCATCGTGGCGGGCATTGGCTGTCGTCGCGATACCGATTCGGCGCTGCTGGCAACGTTATTCGCCCGCCAGATGGCGGCGTACGGTGTTGACCCGCTGGCGCTAAAGGCGATTGGCAGCATCTCACTGAAAAAAGAGGAACCGGCGCTCAATGCGCTGGCTACCGCATACCGCGTGCCGTTTTACACCTTCAGCGCTGAGGCGTTGCGCGAACACGAACACCGATTTACCTCCTCTGATTTTGTCCGCCAGACGGTGGGCGTCGGCAGCGTCTCTGGCCCGTCGGCCTGGTTGCTGAGCGAGGGAAATATCTCAGGAGAGACCCTGCGTGAACAGGGCGTCACCATCACTTTGGGAGTAGCACACTGATGTTAACCGTTATTGGAATTGGCCCTGGATCGCAGGCAATGATGACCATGGAAGCGGTGGAAGCCTTGCAGGCCGCAGAAATCATCGTCGGCTACAAAACCTACACCCACCTGGTGAAAGCCTTTACCGGTGAAAAGCAGGTGATCAAAACCGGGATGTGCAAAGAGATTGAGCGTTGCCAGACTGCTATTGACCTGGCGCAAGCGGGGCACAATGTGGCGCTTATCAGCAGCGGCGATGCCGGTATTTACGGCATGGCGGGGCTGGTGCTGGAGCTGGTTAGCAAACAGAAATGTGATGTGGAAGTGCGCCTGATTCCCGGCATGACCGCCAGTATTGCGGCGGCATCATTGCTTGGTGCGCCGCTGATGCATGACTTCTGCCACATCAGCCTGAGCGACCTGCTGACACCGTGGCCGGTCATTGAAAAACGCATTATCGCCGCCGGAGAGGCTGACTTTGTTATCTGCTTCTATAACCCGCGCAGCCGGGGCCGCGAAGGGCATCTGGCGCGTGCGTTTGAGCTGCTGGCGGGCAGTAAAAGTGCCGACACGCCGGTGGGGGTAGTGAAATCGGCGGGGCGTAAGAAAGAGGAAAAATGGGTGACCACGCTTGGCGAGATGGATTTCACGCCGGTGGATATGACAAGCCTGGTGATTGTCGGCAATAAAACCACCTATGTGCAGGATGGCCTGATGATCACGCCGCGAGGGTATGTGCTGTGAGTTTCGGCGATGTGTTGGTCATTGGCGGCACCAGCGATGCACGGATGATCTGCCTGCTGCTGGATGCCGCGAATGTGCATTACACCCTTTCCGTTGCTACGCCAACCGGGCAGCAACTGGCGGGCGATATTCGCGGCCAGGTACGTTGCGGGCGGCTGGAGCTGGCGCAGATGGTGACGTGGTTAAAGGAAAACAACACGCGCTGGGTGATCGACGCGTCGCATCCTTACGCCGAAGTCGTGAGCCGTAACGTACTGCGCGCCTGCGAAGCGGCGGGCGTAGTGCTGAGCCGCTATCAGCGCCCGGAACAGCTACGCGATCTCACCCATCCGTTGCTTCATTTTGTGCCAGATATCCGCCAGGCGTGCGACGTCGCGAAGCGTTTTGGCGATCGTGTATTGCTCACCACCGGCAGTAAAGATTTAGCGCTGTGGCGCGCAGGCCTGCCGGAGAAAACGCTACTGGCCCGCGTATTACCGGTGCCTGAAGTGATAAACCAGTGTGTCGAACTGGGTTTCGGTGTGGGCGAGATTTTCGCTCTCTGCGGCCCGTTCAGTGCGGAGTTTAACGCCGCGTTTTACCGCCAGTGCCACGCCGATGTGGTGATTACCAAATCCTCAGGCGCTGAGGGCGGTTATCAGGAAAAAGTACAGCCCTGTCTGGATGCGGGCATTCCCTGCATCGTGATTACGCGCCCGGCACCGCTGGTGTCGGGGGAGGAACTACTGGAAAACCGCGCCGATGTGCAGCGGCGTATTGTACGCTGGCTGGCGACGGCGGAAGGAGAGAATCGATGAAAAAAGCCCTTCTGGTCGTCAGCTTCGGCACCAGCTATCCCGAAACCTGCGAGAAAAATATCGTAGCCTGCGAGCGTGAGCTCGCCGCCAGTTGTCCGGATCGCGACCTGTTTCGCGCCTTCACTTCCGGGATGATTATCCGCAAGCTGAAACAGCGCGACGGCATCGAAATTGACACCCCGTTACAGGCGTTGCAAAAACTGGCAGAGCAGGGATATCAGGATGTGGCGATTCAATCGCTGCATATTATCAACGGTGATGAGTACGAAAAGATTGCCAGCGAAGTGCAATCTCTGCGCCCGCTATTTTCCCGCCTGACGCTGGGCGCGCCTTTGCTGAGCACTCACGATGACTACGTTGAGCTGATGTCAGCGTTACGCCTGCAAATGCCCGCGCTCACCGCGAAAGAGAAAGTCGTCTTTATGGGCCACGGTGCCAGCCACCATGCCTTTGCCGCCTATGCCTGTCTCGACCATATGATGACCGCGCAGCAATTTCCCGCACGCGTCGGCGCGGTTGAGAGTTACCCGGAAGTGGACGGTCTGATTGCCAGCATGCAACGCGAAGGCGTGAGTGCGGTTCACCTGATGCCGCTGATGCTGGTCGCGGGCGATCATGCGATTAACGACATGGCTTCTGATGAAGAAGACTCCTGGAAAACCTTATTTAACGCCGCCGGGATCCCCGCGACACCGTGGTTGCGTGGGCTGGGCGAAAACCCGCAGGTGCGGGCGATGTTTGTGAAACATCTGCATCAGGCACTTAACGAAACCCTGGGAGAAGCCGCATGACGGGGAAATTATATGCGTTGAGCACCGGGCCGGGGGCATCTGACCTGATTACCGTACGCGCCGCCCGCACGCTGGGCTCGCTCGATATTCTCTATGCACCCGCCGGACGCAAAGGCGGCGACAGTTTAGCGCTCTCTATTGTGCGGGAGTATCTCGGCGAGCAGACGGAAATTCGCTGCTGCCACTTCCCGATGAGCGCCGACAGTGCGGAAAAAGAAGCCGTCTGGAACGAGGTCGCCGCCGCGCTGGTGCAGGACGTGGAGGCCGGTAAACAGGTCGGATTTATCACGCTGGGCGACGCGATGCTGTTCAGCACCTGGGTCTTTCTGCTGGCACGCATTGGCAATCCAGACTGGCTGGAGATTGTGCCTGGCGTGACCTCATTCGCCGCCATCGCCGCCCGCAGTAAAACGCCGCTGGCAATGGAGCAGCAGTCAATGGCGGTGATCGCCTGTACCGCGCCGGAAGCGGAGATTGCTCAGGCGCTGGCGCAGCACGACAGCCTGGTACTGATGAAAGTGTATGGCCGCTTCGCCCGCATTAAGGCGCTACTGGCGCAGGCGGGGCTGCTGGAGTGCGCGTTGATGATGGCAGAAGCCACGCTTCCCGGCGAGCAGTGCTGGCACAACCTGGCTGACGTCAGTGATGACCAGCCGTTGCCGTACTTCTCAACCATTCTGGTCAATAAACAGTGGAGGACCGCACCATGATGCTGGAAAAACAGCTCAAACAGCTTTCCCTGAGCGGCCTGGCCGCCGCGCTGCTGCTGATGGTGGTGCCCGAGCAGGCATTCGCCATGCACATTATGGAAGGTTTTTTACCGCCGATGTGGGCGCTGGCCTGGTGGCTGCTGTTTCTGCCGTGCCTGTGGTACGGCTTAGTGCGCCTGCGCCGCATCGTGGCGGAAGATAATCATCAGAAGGTGCTGCTGGCGCTGTGTGGGGCGTTTATCTTCGTGCTCTCCGCACTGAAAATTCCGTCGGTCACCGGAAGCTGTTCGCACCCCACCGGGGTAGGTCTGGCAGTGATTCTGTTTGGTCCTGGCGTGGTGGCGATTTTGGGCGCCATTGTTCTATTGTTCCAGGCGCTGTTGCTGGCGCACGGCGGGTTAACCACGCTGGGTGCCAACGGCATGTCGATGGCGGTCATTGGCCCGGTGGTCGGGTATCTGGTGTGGAAAATGGCCTGCCGCGCCGGGCTGCGTCGCGATGTGTGCGTGTTTTTGTGCGCCATGCTGGCGGATCTGGTGACCTATTTCGTCACTTCAGTACAGCTGGGCGTTGCGTTCCCGGATCCTGAAACCGGTGCGACAGGCTCCATCGTCAAATTTATGGGGATCTTCTGTCTGACGCAGATCCCGATTGCTATTGCTGAAGGGTTATTAACGGTGCTGATTTACGATCAGCTCACCAAACGACAGTTGATTTCCGTACAGGGGCATTAAATGAAAAAGACGTTGATTCTGTTGGCGATGGTAATTGCGCTGGTGATCCTGCCGTTTTTCATTAATCACGGCGGCGAATATGGCGGGTCGGACGGTGAAGCGGAAAACCAGATTCAGGTAGTCGCGCCCGACTATCAACCTTGGTTCCAGCCGCTGTATGAGCCCGCCAGCGGTGAGATTGAAAGTTTATTGTTCACGCTGCAAGGCTCCATTGGCGCGGCGGTGATTTTCTATATTCTTGGCTACACCAAAGGACGCCAGCGTCGTGATGACCGGGCTTGACCGCATCAGCTACCAGAGCCGCTGGCGACATATCGCGCCGGAGTGGAAATTTCTGCTCTGGCTGTTGCTGATGGTGCTGGCATTTACGTTGCCCGTTCTCGGGCGCGTGATGACGCTGCTGCTTACCGCCGCGCTGACCTGCTTTGTGGCACGCATTTCCCTGTGGCGCTGGTGCCGCTGGATGGCGCTGCCGCTGGGGTTTTTGCTGGTGGGCGTGCTGACGATTTTGTTCAGTATCGGTCGCGACCCGCAAAGCCTGTGGTGGGGCATTTCCATTGGCGATTACTGGCTGGGCATGACGCCTTCAGGGCTTATCACCGCCAACGACACATTCTGGCGCAGCCTGTGCGCGTTGTCGGCGACGTTCTGGTTGGTGCTTAATCTGCCGTTCGATCAGCTTATCGTGTTGCTACAGCGCGCGCGGGTGCCGCGCTTAATTACCGAACAAATTCTGCTGACCTGGCGCTTCATTTTTATCCTGTTAGATGAAGCACTGGCCATTCATCGCGCACAGACGCTGCGTTTTGGGTATCGTAGTCTGCCGAAAGGCTATCGCTCGCTGGCGATGCTGGTTGGGTTGCTGTTCACGAGGGTGCTGATGCGTTATCAACAGATGGCGACGACGCTGGATATCAAACTTTATCAGGGTGATTTTCACCTTTAGGGGCCCGGATGCTCGCGACCACCAATCTCTGTTTTCGCTATCAGGATTCTCCCGTGTTGAGCGGCCTGAATCTTGATTTCTCTGCTCAGGCCGTTACCGGGCTGGTGGGGGCCAACGGCTGCGGGAAATCGACGCTGTTTATGAATTTAAGCGGGATATTACGCCCGCAGCAGGGCGCGGTACTGTGGCAGGGCAAACCGCTGGAATACAGCAAGCGCGGGCTGCTGGCGCTTCGCCAGCAGGTCACCACTGTCTTTCAGGATCCGGACCAGCAAATCTTCTACACCGACATCGACAGCGATATTGCCTTCGCGCTGCGCAACCTGGGCGTAGATGAGGCGGAAATCGCCCGCCGCGTCGAGGACGCGCTAACGCTGGTGGATGCACAACATTTTCGTCATCAGCCGATTCAGTGTCTCAGCCATGGGCAGAAAAAGCGCGTGGCGATTGCCGGTGCGCTGGTGCTGAAGGCGCGCTATCTGTTGCTCGATGAACCGACGGCGGGGCTTGATCCGTCCGGGCGTACGCAGATGATTGACATCATCAGGCGCATTGTTGGCCAGGGAAATCACGTGGTGATCTCCAGCCACGATATTGACCTGATTTATGAAGTGAGCGATGCGGTGTATGTCATGCACCGTGGCGAAGTGCTGGCCGAGGGCGCGCCGGGCGACGTTTTTTCACGCGCGGATGTGATGGCGAAAGCCGGGTTGACGCAGCCCTGGCTGGTAAAGCTGCATGCCCAACTCGGCCTGCCGCTGTGTAAAACCGAAGATGAATTTTTCAGCCGTATGCGCAACAACAGTCAGGGACAAACATGATGACGCAGGCAATTATGATTCAGGGTACCGCGTCCGACGTCGGCAAAAGTGTGCTGGTGGCGGGGCTGTGCCGTATTTTTCATCAGGACGGGCTGAAGACCGCGCCGTTTAAATCGCAGAATATGGCCCTTAATTCCGGCATCACGCCGGATGGCAAAGAGATGGGGCGGGCGCAGATTTTTCAGGCGGAAGCCGCCGGTATTACCCCGGATGTGCGCATGAACCCGGTGCTGCTCAAACCGACCAGCGACCGCAAGGCGCAGGTGGTGTTGATGGGCAAAGTCATGACCGATATGGACGCCGTCAGCTATCACGACTATAAGCCGCGCCTGCGTCAGCAAATTCTTGAGGTGTATACCAGCCTTGGGCAGGAGTACGACGCGCTGGTACTGGAGGGCGCGGGGAGCCCGGCAGAAATTAATCTGCGCGATCGCGATATCGTCAATATGGGCATGGCCGAACTGGCACAGTGCCCGGTAATTCTGGTGGCTGACATCGATCGGGGCGGCGTTTTTGCCTCTATTTATGGCACGCTGGCGCTGCTGCTTGAGCATGAGCGCGCGCGGGTAAAAGGGGTGATCATCAATAAGTTTCGCGGCGATGTATCGCTGCTGATGCCTGGCGTCAAACAGATTGAAGACCTTACCGGCGTGCCTGTGCTCGGCGTAATGCCGTGGCTGGATGTTGACCTTGAAGAGGAAGACAGCGTCGCCATGCAGCGAGGGCTTTACCGCCATATTGGCGATCGCCCGGTAACTATCGCGGTGGCGCAACTTCCGCACTTATCCAACTTCACCGATCTCAATGCGCTGGCGGCGCAGCCGGATGTGCGGGTGCGCTATGTGCGCACGCCGGAGGAACTGGCCGATGCTGACCTCATCATTCTACCGGGCAGCAAAAATACGCTTGGCGATCTTAACTGGTTGCGGCAAAGCGGCCTTGCGCAGGCGCTGCTGGCACGGCATCGCGAAGGCACGCCGGTGATGGGCATTTGCGGTGGCTATCAGATGCTCGGCGAAACCATTACCGATGAGATTGAATCCGGGCTCGGCGTACTACCGGGTCTGGGGTTGCTGGCGACAGACACGCTGTTTGCACCGGAGAAAACTACCGAGCAAACGCGTGCGCGCCTGCAAACCGCGCTTCCCGGCTGGCTGGCAGGTGTATCGGGGATGGATATCTCCGGGTATGAAATCCATATGGGGACCACCACCCGCCATGCGCACTGCCGCGCGGCGCTGGAACTGCATCGCCCGGACGGCTCTACGCTTGCCGACGGCGCGGTCAGCGACGATGGGCTGGTATTCGGCACCTATCTGCACGGTCTATTCGACAGCGATGCTTTCACGCGCGGCATCGTTAACGCTCTGCGTCAGCGCAAAGGGCTTTCCGCGCTGAACGTCACGGTGAGCTATGCCGATTACAAAGCGCAGCAGTTTGATATCCTCGCCAACGCGATGCGTGAACATATTGATATTGAGAAGATTTATCAGATTATGCACGACTATCAGGAGCCGCAATCATGATACTGGTCACCGGTGGCGCGCGCAGCGGTAAAAGCCGTCACGCGGAATCACTGCTGCGCGAATACTCGCACGTGCTTTACATCGCCACCTCGCAAATTACCGATGCGGAAATGGACGCGCGCATTCAGCATCACCGCGATAGCCGTCCGGCGCACTGGCGGACTGCCGAACGCTGGCAGGATTTAGACGCGGTGATCGCCCCGACAAACGATCCCGAAGAAGCGATTTTGCTGGAGTGCGTGACGACGCTTGTGACCAACGTGCTGTTTGCCAACGGCGGGGAAGGCGATGTCGATAACTGGGATTTCGCGGCGCTGGAAAGGGCGGTGGACCTGGCAATTGAGAAGCTTATTATAGCCTGCCAGCGTTGCCCATCATTGGTGGTGCTGGTAACCAATGAAGTGGGAATGGGGATCGTGCCAGAGAACCGTCTGGCGCGCCATTTTCGCGACATTGCCGGGCGAGTGAATCAAAAACTGGCGCAGGCGGCGGACGACGTCTGGCTGGTGGTGTCAGGAATTGGAGTCAAAATAAAATGAGCAGGATCTTCTTTGCCACGCTGTCGTTTATGAGCCGTTTGCCGGTGCCTCAGCGCTGGTCGCAGGGGCTGGATATCGATCAATATGTCCGTGGCATCGTCACGTTTCCCCTTGTCGGTTTGCTGCTTGGGGTATTAAGCGGGCTGGTCTTTATGCTGTTACAGCCCTGGTGCGGCGTGCCGCTGGCGGCATTTTTCGCGGTGCTGGCGCTGGCGCTGTTGACCGGCGGTTTCCATCTGGATGGCCTGGCCGATACCTGTGATGGCGTCTTCTCTGCGCGTCGTCGCGAAAAAATGCTGGAAATCATGCGCGACAGTCGCCTGGGTACGCACGGCGGATTGGCGCTTATTTTTGTTCTGCTTGGCAAAGTGCTGGCGGTGAACGAAGTGGCGCTGCGGGATACGCCGATGCTGGCGGCGCTGGCTTGTGCCTGTATCGCCGGCCGCGGCTGTGTGGTGTTGCTGATGTATCGCCACCGCTACGCGCGTGAAGAGGGGCTGGGCAATCTGTTTATTGGCAAAGTCACCTTCCGCCAGGCGGTGATTACCCTTGCGTTGGCCGCCGTGCTGGTGGTGACACTGCTGGGGGCTCATGGGCTACGCGCACTACTGGTGACGTTCATCGCCGTGTTTATTCTTGGCCAGTTGCTGAAACGTACCCTGGGGGGCCAGACGGGTGACACCATGGGCGCAAGCATTGAACTGGGCGAACTTATCTTTCTGCTGGCGTTAATTTAAACCAGCCTTAACGGAACATCGGGGAAAAAGATGCAAACACTTTCTACGCAGCTCGCCGCCATTCCGGCGTTAGATAGCGCCGCGATGGCGCAGGCGCAACATCATATCGACGGATTGCTTAAACCGCCGGGAAGCCTGGGACGTCTGGAAGCGCTGGCGATACAGCTGGCGGGCATGCCGGGGCTAAAAGGCAAGCCGCAGGTAGCACAAAAAGCGATTCTGGTGATGTGCGCCGATCATGGTGTCTGGCATGAAGGCGTGGCGATTTCGCCGCAGGTGGTCACCGCCATTCAGACCGCCAATATGACTCGTCACAACACCGGCGTTTGCGTGCTGGCGGCGCAGGCGGGCGCGAAAGTGCATGTGATTGATGTCGGGATTGACGCCGATCCTATCCCTGATGTGGTGAACATGAAGGTGGCGCGCGGCAGCGGTAACATCGCGCGTGGCCCGGCAATGCGCCATCAACAGGCGCAGGAATTGCTGTTGGAAACCATCCGCTATACGCAAAATCTGGCACAGCAGGGCGTGACGCTGTTCGGTGTTGGCGAGCTGGGCATGGCGAACACTACGCCCGCCGCGGCGATTGTCAGTGTGTTAACGGGCGCCGATCCGCAGGAATCCGTAGGTATTGGCGCGAACCTGCCACAGGCACAGCTGGCGAATAAAGTGGATGTGGTGCGACGCGCAATCGCCGTTAATCAGCCCAATGCTGCTGATGGCGTTGATGTGCTGGCAAAAGTGGGCGGTTTTGATTTAGTCGGCATGACGGGCGTGATGCTGGGTGCGGCATCCTGTGGCCTGCCGGTGGTACTGGACGGCTTCCTCTCTTACGCCTCGGCGCTGGCTGCGTGTCGAATCGCCCCGGCGGTCAAACCGTATCTGATCCCCTCGCATCTGTCGGCGGAGAAGGGCGCACGTATCGCGCTGGAAGCATTGCAGCTTGAACCGTATCTCAATATGCAGATGCGTCTTGGTGAAGGAAGTGGGGCGGCAATGGCGATGCATATCGTGGAATCCGCCTGCGCTATCTATAACAACATGGGCACGTTAGCCGAAAGCAATATCGTCCTGCCAGAGAAGTAATTTTTCCCCTCACCGCTCCGCTCTGGAGCGGTTTCGCTTAGCCTAAATAGAATTCCCCTCGTTAATCACTGCCTTTATCAGCGGAAGGTGGATAAAAAAGCTATAATTAACAATTATCTTTCACGGCTGAGGAAGGGAAATTATGCGTCGTGTCAAACTGTTATGCTCCGCTATGCTGCTGCTTGCCAGTCAGAGCGTCCTGGCGGTGACCTACCCGCTGCCCCCGGAAGGAAGCCGACTGGTCGGTAGCCCGTTAAAAATCATCGTCCCTCTCGACAGTAACTTCCCGCTGGAAGCCTTCGCCGCCCGCTATGGGCAGGGGCTGAGCAATATGCTGGAGGCCAACCCTGGCGTGGATGTTTATCTTCCCGCGCGCGGTACGACGCTGACCATCCCGCAGCAACTCATCCTGCCTGATACGCCGCGAGAAGGTATTGTGATTAACGTCGCGGAGATGCGCCTGTATTACTACCCACCGGACGGCAGCAGCGTTGAAGTGCTGCCGATTGGCATTGGCCAGGCAGGGCGTGAAACGCCGCGCAACTGGGTAACGAAAGTGGAGCGTAAGCAGGAAGGACCCACCTGGGTGCCGACGGCTAATACGCGCCGTGAATACGCCAAAGAGGGCAAAACGTTACCTGCGATGGTGCCTGCCGGGCCAGAAAACCCGATGGGGCTGTACGCTATATATATTGGCAGGCTGTATGCCATCCACGGCACCAATGCGAATTTTGGTATTGGCCTGCGCGTAAGCCAGGGCTGTATTCGCCTGCGCAATGACGATATCAAATATTTATTTGATACGGTGCCGGTGGGCACACGGGTGCAAATTATTGACCGCCCGGTGAAATACACCACCGAACCAGACGGTAGCCGCTGGCTGGAAGTTCACGAGCCGTTATCCCGTAACCGCTCAGAATATGAATCAGATAAAAAAGTCCCGCTCCCGGTCACGCCAGCCATGCAGGCTTTCGTGCGTGGAGAAGGGGTAGATGCTAACCGGGCGCAAAGCGAAATGCAGCGCCGTTCGGGCATGCCGGTGAATATCAGTTCCGCAGAAAACTCGCACTTTTAGTGCAGGGGGATATTTCCGCACGTGCTATACCGTGCGGAAATAATCCACAGGGAGCTGTGAATCAAATGTCATTCGTCCAATACCGCTGGAAGTTACCCATCATTCTTTTTACGGCCTTTTTATTTTCCAGCCCACTTAGTGCCACACAAACGCTGATTTACAGTGACCATGAGCCTTTGGGTAACATGCGTACACGCTTTATTAACGATGTCTTTTTTGCCGCCATTGAAAAAGAGTCTCATGGGCGCATTAACATTGAGGCGCATTGGGGCAGTGAGCTCAGTAACGGATACGATGCTTTAGCCATGGCCGGGAAGGGTAAAAAAGCCGATATAGCCGTCGTGGTTCCTGAATACGCCCCATCAGCATTGCCGTTACATCAGCTGTTTAAAAGCTTCCCTGTTGGCCCATCAGGCGCACAGCAGGTTGCATTTTTCCGCGAAGTATTTTCGCGCATTCCCGCTTTTTCCGACGAACTTAGCCGGGCTAATGTAAGCCCCGTTTTTATTGCGACCGGTTATCCGCTCGCTTTCTTCAGCAGCAAGCCAATAAATAACCTTACAGATATGAAAGGCCAAACCTGGCGTTCGGCGAGTTTCTGGCATCAGGCATTCTTAAAAAATACAGACGCTAACGCAGTGACGATGCCATGGGGTGACGCGACATATAAGGCGTTGCGAAGCGGCAGTATTGATGGACTGATGCTTAATATCGATAGCGGTTACGACCTTAACGCACAACGCTACGCGCCACATGTGCTGGTGTCTAAAGATCTTTGGCTTGGGCATGTCTATCTGCTGGTTGTTAATAAATCAAAGTGGGCGGCGTTATCAGAAGACGATCGCGCGGCATTCCAGCGTGCCGCTAACGACGCTTATATGCAACTGGGTAGCGTGATGGACCGCAGTTTCGATAAGCAGATTGCCGATCTGAAGCACAGCGGCGCAAGCGTACGTATTCTGAAACCACAGGAAGTGCTTGCCTGGGAACATAAGACCCAATACCCACAGGTTCAATTGGCATGGGTTAAAGATCAGGAAACGAAGGGCGTGGTAAATATGAAAGATACGCTGGAAAAAGTAAGTCACATTTTGCAGACGTATCGTTGAACATCTTTCAATTTGTTAGCCAGTAATGAGGTGAATATATGTTCACAGGCATTGTTCAGGATACGGCGCGTATTTGTAACATAAACGATCATGAGGGGCTTCGAACATTTGTCATTGAGTTTCCAGCCGGTTTTTGTCATGGGCTGAAAGTTGGGGCGAGTGTTTCGGTTGATGGTGTATGTCTTACCGTCACGGAAATTGTTAGCCCCACAAAGACTAAATTTGATGTCGTTTTGCAAAGTCTAAGAATCACTACATTGAGTCGACATCTGGAAGGGCAGATTGTCAATGTTGAGCGTGCAGCCAGAGATGGTGCTGAGATCGGCGGGCATCCTCTGTCAGGCCATATTGATTTTTGTACACAAATCATCGATATCAAAGAAATTGAAGGTAATTGCCGGGTGAGGTTTCATTGCAAGGCGAAATGGCGCCCTTATATATTCCCAAAAGGATATATAGCGATTAATGGTTGTAGTTTGACGCTGTCGGAAGTTGATAAAAAACAGGGATATTTTGAGGTTTGGTTGATCCCTGAGACTCGTCGTGTGACAACTTTTGCAGATAAAGGCATCGGGGATTGGGTCAACATCGAGATTGAGCGGGGAACTCAGGTCGTCGTCGATACGATTAAGGATACACTTGAGAAACATTTAGGGGCGCTATACCCAGCTTTTGAAACATTACTTGCTGAGAGGCAGATTGACCTTACCTCATCCGTGTTGAAGGCTTTGGCCTTGCCTGAGACGGCAGAGGACACATCCCGTCAGAACCAGGAGAGTGCAAACGCGATTGGTGACATGCCGCGTTAGCGCTTCTGAAGTTCGTTTATGCTGAGAAAAGCAAAAAGCCCGCTAAAAAGCGGGCTTCTCGAATTTGGCTCCTCTGACTGGACTCGAACCAGTGACATACGGATTAACAGTCCGCCGTTCTACCGACTGAACTACAGAGGAATCGTTGTGGAGGCACATATTAGCGGCGAAAAAAATTTTGTCAAACACCAATTCTGGCTGTTCATGCTGATTGCCGATTCCGTCAACAATTTGTTGTAATTACCGACAAATATTAAGGAAAAATGTTTTGCAGGATTCGGGTTTCTCCCTCATTATTTGAAATGGAGTTTCAACTTTCTCACTAAGGTCCACTTTGAACGTCACCACCGCGCTCCGTCAGGCCGTCGCACGCACGCCCTGGTATAAAAAACGCAAAAGCTATCGAGTCCTCTTCTGGCGTGAAATCACCCCCCTTGCTGTACCTATTTTTCTGGAGAATACCTGCGTCCTGCTGATGGGGGTATTGAGTACCTTCCTGGTGAGCTGGCTGGGAAAAGAAGCGATGGCGGGCGTCGGTCTTGCCGACAGTTTCAATATGGTGATCATGGCTTTTTTTGCGGCTATCGATCTCGGGACAACGGTGGTGGTGGCCTTTAGACTGGGTAAACGTGACAGGCGAAGGGCGAGGGCGGCTGCGCGACAGTCGCTGGTCATTATGACCTTGTTTGCCATTGTGCTGGCAGCGGTCATCCACTATTTCGGCAGTGAAATTATTAATATTGTCGCGGGTGAAGCGACGCCGGAAGTAAAAGGGCTGGCCTTAACCTACCTTGAACTGACGGTGTTGAGTTATCCCGCGGCGGCGATTGCGTTGATTGGTAGCGGCGCGCTGCGTGGCGCAGGGAACACGAAAATCCCGCTGATGATTAACGGCGGAATGAACATCCTCAACATTATCATCAGTAGCATCCTGATTTACGGGGCGTTCTCCTGGCAGGGGATGGGTTTTGCGGGCGCGGGGCTGGGGTTAACCATTTCGCGCTATATCGGCGCGGCAGCGATTATCTGGGTGCTGATGATAGGCTTTAACCCGGCGCTACGCATTCCGCTGAAAAGCTATCTGAAGCCGCTGAATTTCGCCATTATCTGGGAAGTGATGGGAATTGGTATTCCGGCGAGCATTGAGTCGGTGCTGTTTAACGGCGGGAAATTACTCACCCAGATGTTTGTTGCCGGGATGGGGACCAACGTTATCGCGGGGAACTTTATTGCCTTTTCGGTTGCGGCGCTGATTAACTTGCCAGGTAACGCCCTGGGTTCGGCCTCGACCATCATCACGGGTAAACGTTTGGGTACCGGGCAGATTGGTCAGGCGGAACGCCAGCTGCGCCATGTCTTCTGGATGTCGACCATCGTACTGACGGCAATTGCCTGGGGGACCGCGCCATTTGCGGGGCTGTTCGCGTCGTTCTATACCCAGGAGCAGGATGTAAAAGAAGTGGTGAAAGTGCTGCTGTGGCTGAACGCGGCATTTATGCCGATCTGGGCTGCTTCCTGGGTGCTGCCCTCTGGCTTTAAAGGCGCGCGTGATGTGCGCTTTGCGATGTGGGTATCGATGTTGGGAATGTGGGGCTGTCGCGTAGTGGCAGGCTATACGCTGGGTATTGTGCTCGGTATGGGCGTCGTCGGTGTGTGGTTAGGGATGTTCCTCGACTGGGCAGTCCGTGGTGCGCTGTTCTACTGGCGACTGGTCAGTGGCCGCTGGTTGTGGAAATATCCGCGCGTGAAGATGGAGTAAGCGGCATTGCTGTGAAAATCATCAGAAACCGATGATTTTTAACCGAAGTGTGGAATAAAACAGCAAACGGTATTTTTTTGTGAAAACAGGCTTTGACAACCCCGGGGCACCCCGTTAATATTCGCCCCGTTCACACGATTCCTCTGTAGTTCAGTCGGTAGAACGGCGGACTGTTAATCCGTATGTCACTGGTTCGAGTCCAGTCAGAGGAGCCAAATTTAGAAAAGCCCGCTTTTTAGCGGGCTTTTTGCTTTTCTGCGTTTACAGGGCAAAACCATAATGAGAACCATCCGGGAGCTCGATATCCAGGCGTAATTTCCCGCCAGCGGCTTCTACATAGCGCTTGAGCGTAGAAAGTTTTAGATCTCGCCCTGGTTTTTCCATTCCCGCGATTGTCGGCTGCTTTACACCCAGTGTTTCAGCGATCTCCACCTGCGTCTTCTTGACCTTTTCTCGCAATTCCGCGAGGTGGATATTAAGCAACATCGCCTCTGCCATTGCTTCTGCCTGTTGAACTACTTCGGTTTTTTCATCCTTTAGTAGTTGTTCCAGCGTTCTGCCCATGTTGATTTTCCTCATCGTTAAGCTTTGTCAGATGGTGCTTATATTCTCGTTCGGCGATCGGCAGCATCTCATCATAGAATTGTTTGTCATTACCCGTTTTCTTACCTGCACAAAGCAGAATGGCTGAGCGATGCGGGTCGAAAGCGAAAAAGGCACGGATGGGATCTCCCTGGCTTTGAACACGAAGTTCCTTCATGTTGCGATAGCGGGAACCTTTAAGCGTATCGGCCCATGGGCGAGGTAACATTGGGCCTTTCACTCTAAGCACCATCATACCAGCGAGTACGCTGGCACGGTCGGTGTCGCCCAGCGAGATAAACCAGCGATCGAACGTATCCGTTGTTTTAATTAACCACACACAGCCTCCCGAATAATATAGGTCAGAAACTATATATGTGCAATGCTATGTTGGCAGTATGCAACGATGTAACCGGGAAGGCATCCATCAAAAGTTAAACGTGGAATAGCGGTTCCGGACATTCGATGTTTTGCAGAAAGAGGGCTCAGACGTTACGAACTAAATTCCAAAAAAAACGGGCCGTGGCGGCCCGTTTTATCTCTTATCACCGGAATGGTGGCTCGTTAAAGGTGCGTAGCTTACGCGAATGCAGTTTGTCACCTTCGGCACGCAGCAGGTCAATTGCGCGAATGCCAATCTGCAAATGCTCGGAAATCGCCCCTTCATAGAAACGGTTTGCCTGGCCCGGCAATTTAATTTCGCCATGCAGCGGTTTGTCGGAGACGCACAACAGGGTGCCGTAAGGAACGCGGAAGCGATAACCCTGTGCTGCGATAGTGGCGCTTTCCATATCAATCGCCACGGCACGGCTGAGGTTAAATCGCAGCGCGGAAGCCGAATAGCGCAACTCCCAGTTACGATCGTCCGTCGTCACTACGGTGCCGGTGCGCAGACGTTGTTTAACCTCTTCGCCGGGCATACCGCTGACCTGCTTGGTGGCGTCATAGAGGGCGCGTTGCACCTCGGCAATGCTTGGGATGGGAATGTCGGGCGGCAGCACCGCATCCAGCACGTGGTCGTCGCGCAGATAAGCGTGCGCCAGAACGTAGTCGCCAATGGTCTGGCTTTCGCGCAGACCGCCGCAGTGGCCAATCATCAGCCAGACATCCGGGCGCAGCACTGCCAGGTGGTCACAGATGTTTTTGGCGTTCGACGGGCCTACGCCGATGTTAATCAGCGTGATCCCCTGGCCGTCAGCGGTGATGAGGTGCCACGCGGGCATCTGATGTTTTTTCCAGGCCAAATCGGAAATCGCTTGTTCCGGCGCTTCCGTTTCCGCAGTGATCCAAATGCCCCCGGCGCAGGAGAGCGCGATGTACGGGCTGTCCGGGTCGAGAATCTGGCTACAGCCCCAACGCACAAACTCATCCACATAACGGGTGTAGTTGGTGAACAACACAAAAGGCTGGAAATGTTCTACCGGCGTGCCGGTGTAGTGACGCAGGCGAGCGAGCGAAAAGTCCACACGGCGCGCGTCAAAGTGCGAAAGCGGATAGAACTCGGTGGGATGGAAAATGCCATCCGCAGTCTCATCACCAATTTGCGCCAGCTCCGTGGTGGGGAAAAAGCGCGTCAGGTCAGCACTCATGGAACGGTCAAGCATTAAACCGTCGATCACGTACGGATAGGGGATCTCATGCTGCGACAGGCCGACCTCAATGTGTGCATCATAATCTTCATGCAGCAGCGTGAGCTGTTCCAGCAGGTAAGGGCGGAACAACGTAGGATGCGTGATGGTTGTGGTGTAACACCCGGAGTGGGTAAAGCGGCCAAAGGCGCGTGTTTTCTGTGCCTTGTGGGCGTTTCCACTCCATGAAACCGAGAGCTGTGGGTAAACAAAAAGCCCCTCGGCGCGTGCTTTGGCATCAGGCAGCGAATGATTGTCAATGTACACGGAAATGGCATTACGCAGGGCTGTGACCGACTGGTCATACAGTGCCTGAAGTTTTTCCAGGGCTTGTTCAGGCGTCAGGCTTGCGCTCGTAGTATTCATCCTTCGCTCCTTGTGTCAGGTCTGCGGCGTTTTTCGATAGTATGTCAGCCTCAGATGAAACAAAAGCGTCAGAAGACGCCTTTGTCACAACTGATTAACCTTTAAGCAAGATGCTCAGGCCTGCGGCTTATCCTTCATCAGCAGGGCAGTGGCGGCAGATATCAGGCAGCCAGCCAGCAGATAAATGGCTACGCTGTGCCAGTCGCCTCCCGAGAAGGTGACCAGCGCTGCGGCGATGAACGGTGTGAATCCCCCGCCAACAACGCTTGCGACCTGATAACCGACACCGGCGCCGCTGTAACGATAGCCGGCGCCAAACATACCGGTGAACATTGGCTGCTGAACGCATACCACCATGTCATGAGCGACGTTAGCCAGCATGATGGCGAAGAACACTATCCAGAAAAGGGATTGCGCTTCCAGAGCCATAAAGAACGGGAAGGCGCTTATCGTGCCGGTTAATGCGCCAATAATGTAGACGCGGCGTCGGCCGAAGCGATCGGCGAGCCAGGCAAAGAAGGGGATAGTCAGACAGCTTACGCCACCGACCAGCAGGCCAATGTTAAGGAAAAGTTCGCGGGGCAGCCCGAGATTCTGCGTCGAGTAGTTGAGGGCGAAGGCGGTGACGATGTACATGGTCAGCAGCTCGCACAGGCGTAAACCGATAATCTTCAGGAAAGCGCCAGGATGACGCGCCAGCGCCTCCATTACCGGCAGACGTTGTTTGACCGGCGGCGTTTGCTGCTGCTGTTCGAACTCCTCGGACTCTTCCATTCCGTTACGAACCCATAACGCGCCAAGTACCAGCACAACGCTAAACAGGAAGGGAATGCGCCAGCCCCAGCTCAGGAACTGTTCGTCGGTGGTGAGCATGCTGATAAGCGAAACCAGCCCGGTGGAAAGCAGCAGCCCCACGCCATAACCCACCTGCACGCCGCTGCTATAGAACGCTTTTTTATTCTCGGGCGCGCTCTCTACCGAGAGCAGTGCCGCGCCGCCCCATTCGCCGCCGACGGCAAACCCCTGAATAGCGCGCAGCGTGACCAGCAACGCGGGCGCCCACCATCCTGCCGAAGCAAAGGAGGGCAGCAGGCCGATCAACGCCGTCGCGCCGCCCATCATCCAGACGGTCAGCATCAGCATACGTTTACGGCCAAGACGATCGCCGAAATGACCAAAGATCACTCCGCCGAGCGGGCGAAACAGGAATCCGACACCGAAGGTGGCGAAAGCGGCCAGCGTACCCATCGCCGGGCTTACCTGTGGAAAGAATTCTCGGTTGAAGACCAGCGCGGCGGTAATGCCATAAAGCAGAAAATCGTACCAGTCGACGACGGCTCCGGCAAAGCTGCCGAGTGCGGCGCGTCGGGCGCGGCTAAGTGAAGGTGTTTTCTCCTGGAGACGCGTGGAGGTGAGGGTGGAGTCCATAGTTATCCTGTCTGTACCGTTCTTTTTCTTATATTCGTAAATAAAATTGTACACATTGCGCCAGTCCATAACTGGTGCTTATGAGACTACCGCGACTGACTCGGCAGGGAAATGGTTTTATGTGCTGAATTTTTCCGTAACGATAAGATTACACTTGGTTGCGCAGTGAAATTATTCAATTTTTCAGAATGGATCACAATACGATGCGCAGAACTATGAAGTCGATGGCGATAGATCTGATAGACTGCGGCAAAACATAATATTTTATTCGACAGGGAGTTGTCGCGACTTAATGCCATTGCTAACGATGTTCAGGAATATCATATTTAATTTTTATGATTATAACGCTAAAAACATTCATATTAATGATATAAAGTTTGTTGTTATTCACATTCCCGACCAGGTTGGGGATGCCATGGCGATTTATCCTCTTATTCGCGCGCTGGAACAACAACCAATAGCACATCTGTTAATTGTGTCATCCACGCTGAATAAACCCGTATTTGAGGCTTTGACGCTTAATAATACAAAGTTAACTGTCATGACGATGACGATGCAGGACCATGCCACGATTGCTGAAATAAAAAAGATCGCGAAGACAATAAAAGAACAATATGGCACACCCGACCTTTGCATCGAGGCAATGCGTAAAAAGAATCTCAAAACGATGGTTTTTATCCGCACGCTTAAAGCTGGAATTAACTATCAGGCAGTAGGGCTAACTCAGAAATGCTACTCCCCGTTATGTAAGATAGCCTCCAGAATGGACCAGCACCTTCGCGCGCCTGTCCCTATGACCTGGGCGACGTTAATGAGAGATGCGGGTTTTCCTGCTGTTGCTGCGAAGTATGAATTCCCGCTAAGTGCTGAGGCCATCACCGAGGTGCGTCGAGAAACCTGCGCGCTGGGGCCCTATATCGCCATCAATTTAGAAGGCAGCATCGCGGCAAGAACGTTGTCATACTCTGTTGCGCAGAATCTTATTGCGATAATTCAACGTGAATGTGATATGCCGATTGTCATTGTTCACGGCCCCAGGGGGATTGAGAGTGCGGAAAAACTCACGGAATCGTGCCGTAATGTTTATCGATTATCGTTGAGCCCCTCACTGATGCGATCGGCGACCATTATTAAAGACGCTTTTCTGGCTATCACACCGGACACATCAATACTGCATATGGCCAGTGCTTATAATACGCCAGCGATTGCAATCTACGCGGATTATAAAACACGCTGGCCGACGATGCAGGATATTGCAGAAAACATTGTGGTGGGGAGAGATATTGACCACATCAATATGAATGAGTTTGAAGTAACGTTACGGCGAATTTTGATGAGAATCGACAGGCAACCGCGTTCTGCGAGGTAACACGCAACTCGCCATAAAAAAGCAAAAAGCCCGCTATAAGCGGGCTTTTCTAAATTTGGCTCCTCTGACTGGACTCGAACCAGTGACATACGGATTAACAGTCCGCCGTTCTACCGACTGAACTACAGAGGAATCGTGTGAACGGGGCGCATATTAACGGGGTGCTTCTGGCTTGTCAAAGGGTGTCTCTCCACTTTGTGTTCGTTTGCTGACAATTTCAGCAATTCACCGATGAATGGCTATTTTTTAGCTGATTTGCACCGGGGTGGTGCGAATTTACCCCTAATGGGGCAGATCAACATCTTCTGACTGCCTGCGAAAATGCGCTTATCGATTGGAAAGCCTTGTTACGCGCCCGTGACGCCTTTTCTTAAAAAGCTGGCAAGCATCTTGCAACTCCTTCGATATCTAAACGCCATTGTTGGCAGTACAGGAGGCAAAATGAACTTAAGACGACTGAAGTACTTTGTGAAAATCGTCGATATCGGTAGCCTGACCCAGGCCGCTGAAGTGTTACATATCGCGCAGCCCGCACTGAGCCAGCAGGTTGCCACTCTGGAGGGGGAGCTCGATCAGCAATTACTGATCCGCACCAAGCGCGGCGTTACGCCAACGGAAGCGGGGAAAGTGCTTTATACCCATGCGCGTACGATACTGCGCCAGTGTGAGCAGGCGCAGCTGGCGGTGAATAATGTCGGGCAAACGTTAAGCGGCCCGGTCTCCATTGGTCTGGCACCGGGTACAGCGGCATCGTCCATCACCATGCCGCTGTTGCAAGCCGTGCGTAACGAATTGCCGGAAGTGCTGATTTATCTTCATGAAAACAGCGGCGCGGCGTTGAATGACAAACTGCTGAGCGGCCAGCTGGATATGGCGGTACTTTACGACCGCTCTCCCGTGGCAGGCGTTAACAGTCAGCCGTTGCTGAAAGAAGATCTCTACCTGGTCGGCACGCGTGATTGTCCGGGGCAGAGTATCGATTTAACGGCGGTTGCTGAAATGAACCTGTTCCTGCCGCGCGACTACAGCGCAGTCCGTGCCCGGGTGGATGAGGCATTTTCGCTGCGTCGTCTGACGGCCAAAATCATTGGTGAGATAGAATCTATTTCTACGCTGACGGCGGCGATTGCCAGTGGAATGGGCGTCACCGTTCTGCCGGAGTCTGCCGCGCGAACGCTATCACAGGCGGCGAATGGCTGGATGGCCCGAATCACCACACCATCAATGAGCCTGCCGTTGTCGCTGAATATGTCAGCCCGTGGGTCGCTCTCTCCTCAGGCGCAGGCGGTGAAAGAAATTTTGATTTCACTGGTCAGTCGACCGGCGCTGGATAACCGCGAATTGCAGCTGGTGAGCTAACGTATATTCTTTTAAGGAATAAGTTGCTGGTTTTTATTATTTGTTAGCGGAGGCGACAGACTTTAACAATAGTGCAATGTCTGTTTGACCCGGAGGGGAAGGTGAACTTCCAGCAACTAAAAATAATTCGTGAAGCAGCAAGGCAGGATTACAACCTGACTGAAGTTGCCAATATGCTATACACGTCGCAATCGGGTGTAAGCCGTCATATCCGTGAGCTGGAGGAAGAGCTGGGGATTGAGATCTTCATCCGCCGCGGAAAGCGACTGCTGGGGATGACCGAACCGGGTAAAGCGTTGTTGGTGATTGCCGAACGTATTCTGAATGAGGCAAGTAACGTTCGTCGTCTTGCCGATCTTTTCACCAACGATGGTTCGGGCGTTCTGACGGTCGCAACCACGCATACCCAGGCGCGCTATAGCCTGCCACCGGTGATTAAAGCCTTTCGTGAAATATTCCCGGATGTACGTCTGGAACTGGTACAGGGGACACCGCAGGAAATCGAGACGCTGCTGCATAACGGTGGCGCGGATATTGGCATTGCCAGCGAGCGATTGAGCAATGACAGTACGCTGGTGGCTTTTCCCTGGTTCCGCTGGCATCACAATGTGCTGGTACCGCACGATCACCCTCTGACGCAAATCACACCGCTGACGCTGGAAGCCATCGCGCGTTGGCCGCTGATTACTTATCGCCAGGGGATCACCGGGCGCTCGCGTATTGATGAAGCCTTCAACCGCAAAGGGCTGTTGCCGGATATCGTGCTCAGCGCGCAGGATTCAGACGTTATCAAAACTTACGTTGAACTCGGGCTGGGCATTGGGCTGGTGGCTGAACAGTCTGGTGATGTTCAGGAGTCCGGGAAACTTGTGCGACTGGATACGCATCATTTGTTTGATGCCAACACGGTGTGGCTGGGTCTTAAACGCGGGCAGCTGCAGCGCAACTATGTCTGGCGTTTTATCGAATTGTGTAATGCCGGGTTGTCGCTGGAGGAAATTAAACGGCAGGCGATGGAGCCAGATGAGCTGGCACTGGATTATCAAATCTAAAAAGCAAAAAGCCCGCAATAAGCGGGCTTTTCTAAATTTGGCTCCTCTGACTGGGATCTCCGTAGCTGATAAATAGCTGATCGATAAGCTAAAACAAAAAATCGAGTTTATCAAGACCACCAGATTGACTACCTTTTTATATCTGCCAAAACCCGTTGAGCATGGGCATTATTGATGTAGGGAATGCGAACAAGTACGTATGCTGGAGCTACGTTAATGAACACATATCTCGGTCTGCCAAACAAGGAGTGATTTTGGCGGCTGGTTTTACCTTCTTAGTTGCAGATAGGTCATCACCACAATGCTGTCACGCCGGAATATCTCATTAGTAAATGGTTAACCAAGACTCGCCTTCCACATAAATCACCCTGCGGAAATGCAGCGGGTCACTATCGCTCAGGTTCACCACCGTCACACCCGATGAGATAGTAGGGTTCCTCATCATGAGTTGTCGGTTCAATACTCCAGACAGACTCTTCACTTATTTCGTTCAGATCACCATGAACCCATCGATAGCCATATATTCCGCCGATCAGGGAATATGAGTCGCGAATTCAGTAACCTTTATCACTCAGTGATTGTACAATCAGCTCCCGCAGCCACATGTTCGCAGGATCGCGATGTAGATGTTCGTGCCAGAGCATATTCATCTCAAAGCCTGGAATTACTATCGGCGGCGCAAAATATTGTAGCTGCGGATTATTCTTGACTAGCCGTAACGGCAGCATGCCAACGAGGTCAGTGGTAGCGAGAGCGAAAACGGCAAACATAAAGTGTGGGACGGACAGCACCATTTTCCGATTTAATCCCATCTCTGCAAGCACCCGATCGGTGTTTCCCCAGAAACCGCCGCCATCCGGCGAAATCATCACATAATCCAGTTCGAGAAACTGTTTGAGCGTAGGTGCAGACTTCAGCACCGGATGACCAACGCGGCTCACTAGTACGTAGTGTTCACTGAACAGCATGCGGCACCGTAGCCCCTGGGGCGATTCTTCACGAATATGGAAAAATAAGTCGACTTTATCCTGCCCTGGCGTTTGTCCAATTTGCGAGTTTGCATTTTCGAGCACTGCCAGCCGAGTGCCGGGAGCTTCGCGTCGTAAATTTCTTAGCACAGGAAGGAGCACTGTAGTTTCGCTGTAGTCTGCGGCGATAACCCGCCAGGTATGTGTGGATTCGTGGGGAATAAAGGGCTCTGGCGAAGAGATAGCTTTATCCAGCAGTCCCAGCGCCTTGCTTAGTGGTATACGTAGGAGCTCTGCGCGGGCGGTAGGACGCATGCCGCGCGGACCGGGCAAAAAAAGCGGATCGCCCAGGCTCTTACGAAGCTTTGCTAACTGTACGCTGACAGTGGGCTGTGACAGATTGAGCGTTCGAGCTGCGTGCGTTACGTTCGGATCCTTTAGCAAGGTATCAAGCGTCAGGAGGAGGTTCAGATCCAACTTTTTGAGATTATCCATCGTAATACCTGATATCAAAGAAATTCATTTCTACTATACCTAACTACAAAGTAGAGTTTATTACTAATGAAATCATTAAAAATAAGAGTTAGTCGCTCTGTAATCTCGAGATTTTTCATATATATCTTTCATAAATAGTTACTGTTATTACTATGTTGCTGAATTTTTGTTTCATCATGAAAACAAATAATAAAAGTAACTTTATTTGAATGCGTATATATATTCACATAATTAACAGGAGATGAAAATGCCAACGGGTCTTTTTGCTTTAGCACTTGGTGCGTTTGGAATTGGTCTGACAGAATTTGGTATTGTTGGACTGCTGCCCCAAGTCGCATCTGAGTTTAATATCAGCGAACAGGTGGCAGGCTACTTAGTATCGGGCTATGCCGTTAGCGTAGCCATTGGGGCTGTACTGTTGACCTCCTTTATGATTCGCATGGAGCGCCGCTTAACACTAATGTTGCTGAGCGGCTTGTTTATTATTGGCAATCTGATTTCCGCATTGTCGATTAGCTACGACACGTTGCTGTTTGGTCGCATTGTAGCTGCTCTGTGTCATGGAGCATTTTTCAGCATCGGCGCGGTAGTCGCTTCGGATATGGTGGAGGGTGATAAAAAAGGTGCCGCAATTTCGCTAATGTTTGCTGGATTAACCGTATCTAATATTGTCGGCGTACCACTGGGTACTTTTGTTGGACTAGAGATGGGGTGGCGTACCACCTTCTGGGCGTTGGCACTTATCGGGGTTTTTACTATGGTTGGGATCAGAACCCTGATTCCGGCTATGCCTGCTCATCGTGATACTAACCTGAGCCGAGAGTTTTCTGTCTTTAATCGCCCGCAGGTATGGATCTCCGCATTACTTAGCGTGCTTTCTTTTGGTGGTGTTATCGGCGGCTTTACCTATATCGCTTTTACCTTGACGCAGGTCTCTGGTTTCGCCGCACAGACTGTTCCGTGGCTGCTGGTGTTGTTTGGGGTGGGTACCTTTGTGGGCAATATCTACGGCGGTAAGGCGGCGGATAAATCCCTGAATAAATCCCTTGGCATCATTCTGATGCTGTTAACTGTGGTAATGGCCGCGTTCGCCATGTTCGCTCAGAGTCAGATTATGACGGTGATTCTGCTGTTGTTGATGGGGACTGTGGGATTGGCGACCGCTCCTGGTTTGCAGTTGCGTATGATGAAATATGCCAGCGATGCGCCAACTGTTGCTTCCGGCACCAATATTGCGGCATTTAATATTGGCAATGCTCTCGGTGCATGGCTTGGTGGTATGGCCCTGGATGAGGGCTACGGCTTTGTTTCCCCTCTGTGGGTTGGTGCCGTATTGAGCTTTGTTGCGTTGATGGTGGTGATTCTTGGCAGCTTTAATAGCGGACTGAGGACCAGCCGAGTATAGGGGTAATTTTTTAGCACTGTTCCACAGCGCGCCTATATTAGCATCCGTCAGAATATAAAGTTGTGAGAACATATTCTGTTCTCACTCACTTTATTTATTTAAAATTAACCATCGCAAAAAATTAAAAATCTTTTTAAATTTAAAATAACATTGTAATTTTAACGAGAGTGGATACGTGAGCCATAACAAATGTCAATACCTAAGGGGTAGAAGATGAAATATCTCAAAATAAATGAAAAGTCTATTGGGAAAAGAAGTAATATTATAGTTTTTTTCCCTGGTTTGGGGAGTCGCGCCTTATATCAAAATATTGGTGATAGTCTTTTACGATCGGGAAATAAAGACGTTGAGCTGATATACCGTGAAGCAGCAACGGCGATGGGATATGGAGACCAGCCAGAAAAAATGCTGATCACCCCGCAAACCCTCCCCGAAGATAAAATGGCGCAACAAGGATTTATTGGAGCCAGCTTCCTCATTCACAATCTGGTTCTGGCAGCTCAACTTCGGGAACATGCTCAGCAACAAGGGCTGGATCTAAACGTGGTCGCCTACAGCGGAGAAAGTTTCGGGATGATTAACTCTGCGGTAGCCAGCGGTTCGCTGAGTGTCAGCGACGGTGTGAAAATCGCAAACTTTTTTACTCCTTATATTTTTCTGGCCTCGGAAAAACATGATGATCCTTTTAGCCGGTCCATATTATCTTATTATCCAGCGGCACTAAAAGAGCAACAGCTTATCTCTGAATTTTATTATGTCATTGCGCTTCGGGGTAGAAACAAGCAGTTGTCCGAGGCTTATACAGCTCTACAGGACGAGTTTCTTAATACCGAAGTTGAGTTGCATAAGGTTTACAGCCCCCGCCAGATCAATCTGTACGTGAAAGCGAGTATCAAATCTTGCTTTGATATTTTCATGAAGAATTTTCCTGGTGTCGATGTTATTAAACTCAAGGAGCAGACCTCATTTCTCACCCATTCGGCACAGCTCGGCCCATTGAAACAGGGGCTGGAGCAGTTCCTGACTGACCAGCAGATTGTGTTTCTCGATCCGCATACACCAGTCATTGCAAATCACTGTGAAAAATTGCTTACCAGTAAAGAGGATATTCGCTCAGCCATCCTCGCCCTTATGGATCAGATGATGCTATCCGCCGCAACAGCCAGTATTGCTGACGAGTTCGAGGTGGATGCCATTCTCGAGTTGGGCTTGGGTAACAAATCGGTGCTGATGCTGCGCGACAATGAAATCCGTACCCCGACATTTTCGTTTACCGGTGATACGCGTGAAGCCAATCTTATCTTGAGGGCGTTGAGCGCATTAAATTCGATTAGGAATAGTCATGATGCCATCAATGCCTGTACGGGTATCGACCGCTGGATGGAGATCGTCTGTGAAAATGCTGACTTTGCTGCGCTATTTTCAACAAAGATCGTAGAGGCCATCCAGCAGATTGGTTCGCTGAAGCTTGAAATTAGCGGCAGTGTGCCGATCAGTGTAGAGACTATCTTCAAAAATAGCTGGCGTTATCGTGAATTCTTGAGGCCCGGTGAGCTGGTGTTGATGGCCCGCCTGAGACGCAATATTCAGGGAAGTGAAGATAATAAAAATCAAACCTATGCCGACCTGAAAATACTTACCCAGGATGGTACGATTCGTTTCCAGAAAACACCCTTCATTATCCATGCTGAAAAGACGCTCTTCTACTTTTCAAACCTTGATGGGAAAAGCAATGCCGACTTGTTTGACCTGTTACAGGATCTAGAAGATGCTCCAGTCTATTATGAGGTGTGCCAGCACATCGAAAAAGAATGCAACCAAGGGAAGCCGCTGCGAAGACTTTTACAATTACGTACCGCCGCAGCCCAACCCGAGGCCCAAGTTATCCGGCGCATCATTGTACAGATATTCGTCTTTGAGTTGATGAAAATCTACCGTCCAGGGCTGGTTCAGAATGGAAAAGTTTGCCTTGTGACTCAAGATTTTATCGGCTGGCTAGCTTGTTTAGTTACTGCTGGTGCCGCTTCGTTAGATAGTGTGGTACAGCTATGTTGCGATTACTACTCCACTCTTGCCCGTAAGATGTTCCCGTGGGCAGCAGTGAAAAAATTTGCTGCGGAGCTTGCCGATGCCCGTGTGCCTCTGCTGTCCGTTAACGGACTTCCTTTGCTGGTTCAAAGAGATCTGGAGGTTAATACCTATAAAATTCTCCTGGGGGAATTTCCTAAGCATACAATCCCGGTTGGCCTCGATTGCCACATATCTGTTATTACGTTGGACTGTCAGCTCGATCATGCTTTGCTGGAAACGGCACCATATCAGGCAGATATTGTTCCGATTATTTCTGTGCGAGATATCTGGCTATGCAATCCGGAACTAGTACTTGAGCAGCGTGAGCGTGAAGCCCTGACCCACCTTACCGAAGAAAATCACCAAGTTTCCATCTATGCTGAGCAGAGGAACCTGCTTTGCAGCACTATTAATGCTTATATTGAGGCAGATGAGGTGCCGGTTAAGTTTTGCAACGGTGGTAGCGAATCGATGACTTTGTTTATTCAACACTCGCCGCAGGAGCCCGTTGTAGTAAGAAAAATTCTTAGTGAGGCGCTCACAGCTGCCAAGTGGTACACCGACGGAAAGGGGGTGATGCTACCACCTTTTGCTAAAGCGGCAAGGCAGGTTGATTATTTGCGCGCTTTACCTGACAGCGCTAAGCATTGGTTTCCGCAGGTTTATAATGTCACTGAGCGCGAGATCTTGACCCCTGCCAACCAGACGCGGGTTGGCCGTTCCACCTGTAAGGAAGTTATCTATGAGATGAGCCTGATTGAGGGTGAAGAGGTTAGCCAGTTTATTCGTCGCAACAGACTTGCCCCACAGATTATTGCCCGACTCTACGAAATTATCTTTATTTTTCTGCGTGACAATATTCACCGTGAGAACAGGGTAGAGGTGTCAGGCAATACGTTGGAGACTTCCTATTTCAGGAAAATTGAAGAGCGGTTGGCCCTGTGCCGACAGACCGCTACTCAGACTTTTGGTCCAGAGTTGCTTGATAGCGAGAATATCGTCATCAATGGCAATGAATACCTCAATATCGGGTCATTGCTGAATATTTTTCGCTCGCATCCAGAATACCAACGCCTACTTGAACCTCGCTATCACTCGCTGGTAATGGGCGATACCAATACTGAAAATATTAAGATAGTCAATACCGCCCCGTTACTGGCGGTACAGGAATTAATGAATCAGAAGTCTGTTGATGAGCAAGAGATCGCTCAGGCGCTTGTGGCGATAGATGCTGAAAGTATTCAACTGCGGTTTTTGGATCCGAGAGCGATTGGTTACCAAAGTGAAGGTACTGAGTGCCGTGATGACTACATGTACGATAATAAGCCGTGGCATAACTCTGTCGGTCATTATGATGAGATTCATAATGAGCTCTTCTCACTCGATATGTGTATTAATGCCGATAGAAGTCCGGTAATTAATATTCAATTCACCGATAACAATGACTACCAATGCGCCTATCAGATTGTAGACTGTGCACAGAAAAACATCAATCCGCTTTACGACGTGTCGATTGTCGGGGTAGAAAAATATTTCGCTCAAGTGATGAATTCCGTTTACGACGTGACCAATCCGAACTCAACTTTTCTTAGAGACGATCCGAACTGGCTGGTGCGATTTGTTTTCATAATGGGTACCCACTTTACCGCGATGCCGCCGTTCCATTTTTCCTCAGAACTTGATGGCACGATTAAAGACAGTGTTCGTACTCAGCGCAGACCAGTGGCGATCTATTGCGAAGGCATTAAATGGCTTAACTGGGCTCTGGAAATTTTACAGGGTAAGCGCACCCACTTTCTTGGCGTTAGCGTACCATTTATTGAACAGATTGAGAAAGAGGCAATATAAATGCAGTTATTTACTGAATCAACAATGGGGAATAACCTGAACAACGCACTGGCTTATCTGAACACGGAGAACCGACTTATTACCACCCCCTGGAGTAGGATCGTCAGAGGGCTGGGATTAGGGCAATATCCAATTGACTACAATGAAAATATTTCCTGCTGGATTCAGAAAGCTTTTGATGAACTTAAGAACAAAACAGAACTGAAAAATAATTATACTAATTTTGCTTCTCTACTTTGTGATTTTATCTGCCTGCAGATCAAGCCGGATCAGAAGCTGAGCGATAGTGATTGTCGGAACTATATCTCAAATATTTTTTATCTCATTAATAATGAGTTTGATCCTTATCGCAGGGTAATGCAGTATAGTGTTACGATTGATGCGTTGGCAAAATTAAATATTAATCTTTTTGAATTGCTGGATAAAAGTATCAATCTCTCCGAACTCCTATTCCACACGATACACGAGATTAAATCTAACTGCATAAAAGATGATAACAGCGGCAAGCACGGCGACTATGAAAAACTCTCTGCCTACACTTCAGTATTTTTCGCGTTAGCAGTATGTGGCAAATCAGACTTAGCCGTTATTCGAGGTCGTAATCATATTGCCGATGCGTTGGAAACGTTAAACAGTATTCCCTCACCTTTTTTTCGCGGACGCGGAGGGAGTATGCTCTTCAGTGCGATCGCTCTGCTGGGTCATACGGAGATGTTACACTGTCGAGACAGAGATTATATCCTCCAGACTCTGGAATACTTGGACCGTGCTGATACGATAGGTATCAACCCATCTTTTCCACAAAGTATGACCCTTGAGTTCGTCAAAATCTATCCGCTACTGACAATGCTGAATGCGATTGCTGCTACGGGGTATAACCGGGCGCTACGATATCGGCAGGACCGTATTCGTCAGGCTGGCGCGTTGATGGATGCGCTAACCCCTATAGAAAGAACCCATATGGGACTCTATTACATTATGGCGATATATAATCTTGGGCTACTCGACAAGGAAAAAAAGCGTGTTAGCGCGTTGGTTGACGAACTGGTGGATACCGCAAATCATATCGATCCGTCAGACAATTATTTCCTTCACGGCATTGCTGGTTCTTACGTTATAGAAACCGCCAACTTGGCTGGTAAGCGGTGTAAAATTACTGAGCAATTGATCCAGAAGGTTGCCAACAGTTTTTCAACAATGAACAAATGTCTTGACGATGAGCTCAATCGTCCCTATCCGTTTGCCTATGCCCTTACCATGCTTGGTGAGATCGGACATGTGAAGAAGTTGTTTGAGCCTTCGCCATTCTACGATAATCGCTCTGCAACCAGTTGGATGATTAGTAGTCTGACTCAGATAGGGGACGGTGCAGACGGCAGGCTTTATATGTTCAACCATGCGCTCATTAACTTGATGCTACGCATGCGTGGCAATGGCTACCCGGAGATTAAGGTCTACAGGGATTTTATGTTTCGGGCTGACGTTGGCACACATGAGAAGAAAGATGTGCACATCTGTCGTTAACATACTGTAGAAAAGCAAAAACGTGCCCTAAAGGCTGTCATTTTTCCTATATCATTTGCGTTGCGCTGACAAAACCGTGGTCAAAACATGAATCGCTGATCGCATGGTGTATTTGCGTTGATCTGCCGTTATCTGACTGCAGTAGTATTATGACAGCAATGCTAGGTGGCTTGATTGTGAATCCTGCTGCACCACCGTTTATCGTCTGAGTAACATGACCGTGCCAGTAATGCCAGTAATGCCTGTATCTGTATAGGTTACTTACGTTGCTGCGTGGCAAGCAACACAGGGCACTCCCGAAACGATGAGGATCGACTCATAAAAATGCAGAAAAAATTAAGGGGAAACTTATTTTTCAAAGAACAGTTTCCCCTTTCCGCGCCAGAAATAACGGTGTAATCTTCCTGCTGCACTATCGCCTTCGGGCACCCTTTGGCTTCATGGTCTGCAAGACGCCCCTAATTTATCAGGACGACCAGCCCTTACTAACGGTACGACCTCCGCGATATTGGAACGCGGTAGCGTTTGAGGCGAAGTACACATACGCCTAAACGATTCCGCCACAGGCCACCGCCCGTAACCCGTGTCCGCACACATCGGCTTTCGTGTCAAACCCCATCAGGCGCAGCGTCAGGTTGGCGGTGTTTTCACTCATTGGCTTATACGGGTTATGATCACCTTGAGACACTAGATCCAGATGGTCGTAAAGCTCCTGTATCTGTTTCAGAATAGCAATGGCCTGGCGGGAGAGTGGCACGATATGCGGACTACGCATTTTTGCGCCATGCCTCGAAAAACGTACTTTGTCGATTGACTCGCGGGTGGCGGGGATGGTCCAGATTTTGTGTCTGAAATCAATTTCGCTCCAGCGGGCGAAACGCAGTTCGCTGGAACGGATGAACAGGTGCAGTGTCAGCACCACCGCCAGCCGGGTTAACTCCATGCCCTGCTGATAGTCACCGATGCGGCCAAGCAGTTCGGGTAACCGCTCCAGCGGTAACGCGGGATAGTGATTATTTACGGGGGAGGCGACCACTCCTTCCAGATGCTGCGCCGGATTGCTTTCGGTAAGTCCATGCTGAATGGCATAGCGCATGATGTTGCTAAGTTGCTGCCGGGTTCGGGACGCAACTTCCAGAAAGCCTTTATCCTCAATAACCCGCAGCAGGGCAGTGAAATCCTGCGTTTTAAGTGTGGCAACGGGCAAATGACCAATCGCCAGGAAGATATGGTTTTCCATACTGGCAAGAATACGGGCGGCATAATCAGCCGACCATTTATTGTTGGTTTTGTGCCAGGCCTGCGCCACCGCCTTAAAGCACTTTTCAGGGGAGCAGGCTACTTTCTCTGCCATGCGCTGCTGCGCCGGGTTCATATTCTGCGCCAGTAGCTTGCGGATACCGTCGCGCTGTTGCCTGGCTTCTGCAAGTGAGACAAGCGGGTATGCGCCAAGACTGACTCTGGATTCTTTTCCGTTGAAACGATATTTGAGATACCAGATGCGTGAATCGCACGGATTGACGAGCAGATACAGACCGTGAGAGTCGGAGTGTTTTACCGGACGGGAAGAAGGTTTTAACTTGCGGATTTTAGAATCGTTTAAAGACATTTGGGGGGCACTCAAGAATCGAACCAAACTGACCCCAGATCTGACCACCAAATTATCCCGATGCGGAGAGAAAACTAAATACGCACCGGGAAGGATTTTCACGCTAACTTACTGAATCGAAAACAAATAGAGACATACAGATAAGTATGAAAACTTGAATTTGGCTCCTCTGACTGGACTCGAACCAGTGACATACGGATTAACAGTCCGCCGTTCTACCGACTGAACTACAGAGGAATCGTGTGAACGGGGCGAATACTACTGGCCCCGTAATATTGTGTCAACACTAAATTTAACTGTCTGATTCAATTGCATGAATTTAGCGCAAGCTGTTGTTTTAGTGAACTACCGGTGAAATATCTTCCTGCGTGTCGTTATCGCGCATACGTGCGAGCGGGTCCTGGCGGTAGAACTGGCAAAAACGCTGCCACAGTGCCGGGAAGCGCGGAGCGAAAAGTTCGGGGGCGCTGAAAAAATACTCGGACAGCACGGCGAAACACTCTGCCGGATCGGTTGCCGCGTAAGCATCAATGCTGGCGGCGCTTTCACCCACTAAATCAATCTCATCCTGAATATTATCCATCGCCGCATGGAGATCGTGCTCCCAGCCTGCAACTTCCCGCAGCGGAATCAACGGAATGCCGCTGGCGCGATCGCCATTACGGGTATCGAGTTTATGCGCGACTTCATGGATGACCAGATTGAAGCCGGATGCGTCGAAGGAGTCCTGAATGTCGAGCCAGTTGAGAATGATGGGCCCCTGTTGCCAGCTTTGACCGGACTGCACCACGCGTTGATTATGCACGAGGCCAATATCATCTTCCCATTCATCATCCACCACGAAGGGCGCAGGGTAGATGAGCACCTCGTGGAAGCCATCAAGCCATTCGAGCCCCAGTTCCATTATCGGCAGGCAAAACAGCAGCGCAATACGTGCCTGAGTGATAGGCTCCAGCACTAATCCCTGAAGAGGAACCAGCCGCTTTTGCTGCAAAAAACGATCGGCAAGCACGCGGAGTTTATTTTGTTCATCTGCGCTGAGATTGGCTAAAAGTGGGACGGAGAACGCTTGTTCCCACGGGATGTCGGTTTTTTCAGCAGACTCGTCTGCCTTCCAGGGCCATTTAATCATCATTTTGCTCGCAAACTCGTCACTTGAACGCAATTGAAGAGACTGGGTCTGTTAAAATGCCAAATAACCTGGCATCATGGCAACCATCAAAACGGAGAGATGCCAGAGCGGCTGAATGGACCGGTCTCGAAAACCGGAGTAGGGGCAACTCTACCGGGGGTTCAAATCCCCCTCTCTCCGCCACTATTCAAGCACTTACCGCAATAATTTTCAGTGACTCAACTCGCATTGAGGTAATCTGAGAGAATCCCAACCTAAAATCTTCCGTCAATTGCTCATTGCTTTACGTCAGTATTAGCAAAAAAAAGGATGCACGCCTTGCGCACACCCTTTATTGGCTTAAAACCGGATTAATCCTCGTACGCTTCCTGTCGTTTTTTACCGTCAATGACCGATGCAATAACCAACACCGCCGCACAGGGCAGCAACCATTCAAGGCTTTGACTAAACAGCGGTAGCGGTTTCAACAGCTGCGAAGGAACTTGATTCAGCATTCCGTTTAGCGGGCTGGCGATGATGCCATCTACCAGGCCAAATACGCAGGCAACCGCCACTACAGGTGCAAAGACGCGCGCGGGGTTTTTCCACCATGATGTGGTGAAACTCAGCAGCACAATGGCGATACAGGGCGGATAGACCGCTGTCAGTAGCGGTACGGAGACGGTAATTAAACGCGTGAGTCCCAGGTTTGAAATACCGAACGACAGCACGGCAATCACCAACACCATCGTTTTATATGACAGCGGGATAAGATTGCTAAACCAGCTGGCACAGGCGCTGGTGAGGCCGATAGCCGTCACCAGGCAGGCGATAAAAATAAGCAGTGCCAGGAACAGGCTGCCGGTTTCGCCGAAGGTATGCTGTACGAAGGCGTGCAGCACCTCGGCACCGTTGCTGGCATCAGGCACAAACTCATAGCTCACCAGCCCCAGGCGGAACAGCGCGATGTAGACGAGAATTAATCCGCTTCCGGCAATTAACCCGGCGATAATCGTGTAGCGTGTGATGAGTGTGCTTTCGCTCACCCCGCGTGAGTGGATGGCATTAACAATGACACCACCAAAGACCAGCGCGCTCAGCGTATCCATGGTGAGATAGCCGCTGACGAAGCCGTTTGAAAAGGGATGAGAGTGATACGCCTCGGAGACAGAACCCAGGTGGTAGTGCCAGACGACAAAAAAGGCCGAGGCGCCAAGAATAATCAGCGCGACAATTTTGATGGGCGCCAGAACGCCGCCAATCAGGTCAAGGAGTTTTCCGGGGTACAGTGAAAACAGGTAAACCAGCGTAAAGTAGATAAGACTATAAATAGCCAACTGGTGACCATCGTTGCCGATCAACGGCGAAATGCCCACTTCAAACGACACGGTGGTTGTGCGCGGAACCACAAACAGTGGCCCCAGGCAAAGATAGCAAACCAGCGCCAGAATCAGACCCGTGACGGGACCAAGATGTTCGCTCAGTTGATTCATTTTTCCGCCAACGCGCGCCAGCGCAACGATCGTGACCACGGGTAAACCCACGGCGGAAATCAGAAAACCGCTACCGGAATAGAGAATGTTTTCGCCTGAATGTAAGCCAATAATGGGCGGGAAAATAATGTTTCCCGCGCCCATAAATAGCGCAAAAGCCATACAGCCGAGAGAGATAATGTCGCGTGTAGATAATGTTTTCATCGTTATTATGGACGCTGACGTACACGGTTTTTCGCGTGCAGGCAGCGTCATTTTCCTCTCAGAACAGGGAATAAAAAAGCGCAGATACGGTCAGAATACCGCCAATCAGGACCACCAGAGGGCGAATGCCACGCAAACTTTTGAGCGCGCTTCGACTGTAGATTAAATAAACAGGGATTAGAAACAGGAAGATTGCCTGAAGCGGTCCGCAGAATTTCTCAATCAGTTCGATGACATCGGGGTTAATATACACGATGACATAAGAGATGCCGAACATGATAAGCCACGCAATGAGTTTCCCTTTTTTATGTGGCGTGTCCTCTTTTTCGCCAAGCGCGTCACTGACCATGCGGGCAAAGGTTTCAGCGACGGATAAACAAATGCCTAAAAACGACTTGGTCATGCCGATAATGGCAATAAACGGGGCAATGTAAAAAAGGACGATATTACTGTTATCTTTTTGCAGTACGGAAAGCACGTTCAAATTCTGCGATTTAGCCAGCGCAAAGACATCGTGCGGAATACTTAACAGGCAACTGGTAACGAAAAAGATGATGCTGGCATAGATGCTGAAATAAGCGACTTTGATGACCCTTACGGATTTTTCTTCACCGCCGTGTCCGGCTTCACGATAAAACGATGCCAGTGGCGACATCAACGGCACGGAGCAGAAGGCGAAGGTGATAAGGGGAATGGTAAGCCAGATGTTTTTAAGGGAGTTGCCTGCGGGTTGCTGCCCGACGCCATGAATAGCAGGCATCACGTTGGCGAGGTTCCATTGTGGAATTTGAAAGGCTGCGATGAGCGTGACGGTGACAGCGAAAGGTAAAACAAGTACCGACATCATGCCGACAACTTTATCGCGGCCCCGGCTCAACAGTAAAAATAAAATCGCCACAACGATAAACGACAGCACCGCACGGTTAATACCCGGTAAATGCAAATGGGTTATCACGTAGCTGTTGATAGCATTAACCAGCGAAATACCATAAACCAGAGTGACCGGAAAGTTAGAAAAACAGTAAAAGACTTTAATCGCCTTTTTACCTTTGTGATCAAAGAAGCTATTGAAGAGCGGAAGTGACTTATCCTTCGGACCTTCTTCGCGCATAAATACGCGGCAAATCAGCATATGCGGGATCATCGAGAGCGGCAGGCTAAGGATAATCAGCAACAAATAGACCAGCGGCCCGCGCATGGCTATTTCAACCGGAAGGAACAAAACACCGGCTCCGACGGTTGCGCCATAGACTCCCATGGACCAGATTGTATCTTTAAACTTCCATGCTGATGTGGGTGATGCAATATTGTTTATTGTGTTGGTAACCATTTTTATTATTAATACTCGTAACTGTCAAAATATAAATGCTATGTTTTCTTCCATTTGCATATAAAATAACAGTTCCTTTTGTTACCTGGTTCTAATTCATTAATTGGTCACGGTGTGAACAATGAGTGAATGCGAGATGATGCTTAAGTCTGTAATGTGAAGTTATTAAGTATAATCCCGTGTATTATTTTATTACCACAGTCAATCTGTTCTTTAAAGAATAAAATCAAGAAAATTAATTTTTAAGTATGATTTAAACTGCGCGTAGCATAATTGTTTCAATGGATTAACTTAAGGATGAGTAAGTGATTACACAGCGACTACTTTTGATGCACTCCGGCCTTCGCACAATGAGCGGGGATGACGACGACGGGCAATCCGAAAAGATGAACTTTCAGGCGTAGAGGATGAGCTGTCGGATATTTGGGTGATGTGAAACCCTGCGTATAGATATCTGCATAAATTAAAATATGAGTAAGTAACCCCATTCGTTTCAGGTGTATTTAACTCAACGGTCAGAAAACAGGCTATGCTTAAAAAACCGACTGTATGTCGGGTGGAGAAAACAAACAATAAAGGAGCTTATATGTTTGAGTTTTGTCCAAAGTCTATGAAAACTAACGTAGATTTCATTGCCTTTACCGTTGCGAAAATGGAGTATGAACAACGTGGCCTGTGCGCACGCGCTGTCGTGGGTAATATGCCGTTAGAGATGTCTGAGCACTTCCAACAGCGTTTGCGCTTTTATCGCGATCAGCTAAAGGGCTTTGCTCCACAGCATGTCGATCGTTATCCCTCTTCAAAGCCTGATGTCCTCGATTTCCGTTAAATTCCCTGTACGCCCCGGATAAATATTCGGGGCGCTTTTAATACTATTGCGTGTAATACACATGCCCTTAGGCTAAATTTAATCCACGACTTTTTGTTGAGGATGAATAATGACGACCACCGCCTCCAGCGGCTTTGGCCCATTACGCCAGACTGTATTCGCAGTTCTGTGGGTTGCAACAATTATTGGCAATATAGGCTCTTTCGCACGTGATATTGCCAGCTCATGGTTAGTGACCGATCTCTCTTCTTCGCCTCTGGCCGTTGCAATGGTTCAGGCTGCGGCGACGCTGCCGGTTTTCCTGCTCGCCATCCCTGCCGGGGTACTCTCTGATATTCTTGATCGCCGTAAATTCTTAATTGGTATTCAGATATTGATGGCAAGCGTCAGTATTTGCCTGTTGCTGCTTTCCGCAACGGGGCTGCAAACCATTCTTTCGCTGGTGGCGCTTACCTTTGCAGGTGGGATCGGCGCGGCGTTAATGGGGCCAACCTGGCAGGCGATTGTGCCTGAGCTGGTGAAGAAGCAGGATTTGCGTGATGCCGTCGCGCTGAACTCGCTGGGCATCAATATCGCACGCGCGATTGGTCCGGCGCTGGGCGGGATTGTACTGGCAACCTTCGGTACATCAGTTACTTACGGCGTGGATGTTATCAGTTATCTGTTTGTGATCACGGCCCTGCTGTGGTGGAAAAGAGCGAAAACCGATAGCGATGAGCTGGCGGAAAAATTCCTCGGTGCTTTTCGTGCCGGGTTGCGCTACACCATGGCCAGCCGTGAGCTGCACGTTGTGCTGTTGCGCACGTTTTTGTTCTTCGCGTTTTGCAGCTCCGTTTGGGCGTTGCTTCCGCTGGTTGCACGCCGCGTGCTGGGCGGTGATGCCGGCTTCTACGGGATTTTGCTGGGCGCAGTCGGCGTAGGGGCGATTGCTGGCGCGTTTCTGTTACCCACATTGCGGCAAAAATGCAGCGCGGATGGCCTGCTTTTACTGGCGTCGATCATTACCGCTTCCGTTATGGCGCTGTTGTCGATTGCGCCGCCACAATGGCTGGCCGTGGTGGCGTTGGTAGTGCTGGGCTGCGGCTGGATTATTGCGCTGACCACATTCAACGGCGTAGCGCAGTCGATTTTACCGAACTGGGTTCGTGGCCGCTCGCTGGCGGTCTACCTGACCGTCTTTAATGGGGCGATGACGGCGGGGAGCCTGGCCTGGGGGGCACTGGCGCAATCGGCTGGCGTTCAGGAAACCCTGTTCATTGGCGCTATTGGCATCATTGTTATTGGTGTTGTCAGTTATCGCCTGCGCCTTCCAAAAGGGGAATCGGATCTGCTGCCGTCCAACCATTGGCCAGAGCCGCTGACGGCAGAGGTGGTTGAGCACGATCGCGGGCCCGTGCTGATTCAGATTGAATACGACGTTGATCCGCAGCATCGCGCGCCTTTCCTGAAAGCCATTTATAACCTGGCGTACGAACGGCGGCGGGATGGGGCCTATAACTGGGGGATCACCGAAGATTCTGCCAATCCGCGCATTTTACTGGAGTGGTTTATGGTGGAGTCCTGGGCGGAACATTTGCGCCAGCACAGAAGGGTGTCAAAGGCTGATGCGGATATCCAGGCAGAACTCCTGCAATATCACACGGGTGATGAACCGCCAAAAGTACGGCACTTTATTACCACATCCAGGCCATAAATAACCGCGTCAGGGGCGTGGCCCCTGACGCGAATTCATCACGCTTTCTTCGCACTCATCGCCGCAGCAACCAATCCGTCCAGCCACTCCTGGTGCCCGTTAAGCATTGGGTTAGGGCGTGTGGCGGCGAGTGCTTTTGCTGGCTGGCCGTTCTGTGTTTCCTGGGTCAGAATACGCACGCGGTTACCCGGCAAGTCTTCCAGCAGCCACGCGTGGTGTACATCGAGACGATCGGCGGCATTCTCTTCACCAGACCAACCGTGCCAGGCGACGCGCGCAGGTTGTCCCTCAGCTGGCGGGACATGCTCGACGACCTGAGATTCCACGGGGAAGCCGAAAGTGCTGAAGTAAAAACGGACGCCGTTTTCCAGTTCCGGGCCTTTATTATCGTAGAAACGAACATCTGCGGAATTTTTGTAGTAGTCCGGCCACAGGAAAGGCTGGTTGAGGAACGGCCAAACGTCGCTCACGCTAAGCCCGGCAATGATCATTTCGTTTGAGACGAAGTTATCGGTGAAGCCCGGAACAAAACCTTCTGGCCAGTTAATTGCGTTCATAGTGTATCTCCTCAAATCATGTCAATGGCGCTGAAGGCGTGCATCTCAGCGGTATGAAGCTATTATCGGTAAATTCACTTATAAGACAAATTAGCAATCACGATATAATTCATAAGATAACTTATATCAGGATGAGGCGTTCTGGCTAACCTCGACGCAGAGCGCCCGTATCCACTGATGCGCAGGGTCACGATGGTTACGTTCGTGCCAGGCCATACTTTTGGTGAAGCCGGGTACGTCCAGCGGTGGCGGCATAATGGTCAAATGTTCATGCTGTAGGGCAAGACGGCGGGGCACGACGGCAATCATATCCGTCATCCGTAAAATTTCCGGCAATACAAGGAAGCTGTTTACGGACATGCCGACATGCCGTGTGCGGCCAAGCGCTGCCAGCGCCTCGTCAGTCACGCCCCAGAAACCGCCTTCTGAGGAAACGAGAATGTGGTCCTGCGCGCAAAACTGGTCGAGACTGAGTGTGCCCGAGACGGCGACAGGATGATCGGCGCGCAGCATGCAAACGTACTCCTCCTCATACAGCGCACGCCCGTGAAGATCGCCGGGTGTCGTTGCAGGCGTGACCAGCGCCAGGTCAACATCGCCACGCTCCAGCAGGGAAAACAGACGTTCATCATCAACCGGACGCACGGCGACACGAATACCCGGTGCGCGTTTTTTTAGCGCACTCATTAGCGGCACTATCACCGCTTTTAACGCGTAATCGGTGGCCATAATCGAGCAGGTCATTTCGGCGCTCAACGGGTCGAAATGGGCGGGCTTCAGCAGGATAGAGATATCGGTCAGGATCTGCTTCACCGGCGCGGCAAGCTCGCGGGCCCGTGCCGTGGGCACCATGCCACGCTGTGCGCGAACAAACAGCGGATCGCCAAAATAGTCGCGTAAGCGCGTCAGCATGCCGCTGACGGCGGGTTGCGTCAGCGAAAGCCGCTGGGCGGCGCGGGTGACGCTGCCTTCGTCAATCAATGCGTCGAGCGCCTTCAGGAGGTTGAGATCCAGCGATCTGATATCATTATTCATAATGTAAGCGTCACGATGCGATAAGAATAGTTATGGAATGCTAGCGTCTGGGCGGGGTGGTGTCTATGCAGCGGCGAAGCAAATCGGGCGACGAGGTGTCGCCCGAGGGATCAGAGGTGTTCCAGAAACTCAGAAACATTGTGGGCCATAGTATCAATGCCCGATTCTACGCGCCGATAGTAGGTCCATTTTCCGACCTTACTGGCCTCCAGCAAGCCCGCTTCCTGCATCGCCTTCAGGCACAGGGAGGTGGCGGGCTGCGAGAGCCCGGCTTTGTCCTGAATCAGACTGGCGCAGACACCATAGACATCATAGTCATAAAGTTGGCTGTACTCGGCGAATGACTCGTGCGGGTTTTTCAGCCATTTCAGAATGGCAACGCGCGTGGGATTCGACAGTAACTTCATGGCGTTTTCAGGTGTCATGCGACCTCATTACTCTGTTTATGAATAAACCGGGTAATCAGTATACCCGTTACTGCCGCCGCCATACATGGATGATTCATCCACCGCATTCAGCGGGAAGCCGTTTTTCAGACGCGCCGGAAGGTCCGGGTTGGCGATAAACGGGCGACCAAAACCAAACATATCGCCCCAGTGGTTTGCCAGCATGCGCTGCGCTTTTTCTGCCGTGTAGCGGCCCGCATACATAATCGGATTGCGGAATGCGACGCGCAGCGCGGCGCGGAAATCTTCCGGCAGGTCCGGGCTGTTGTTCCAGTCTGCTTCGGCAATGGAGAGATAACCCACACCGGCATCGTTAAGCAGGCGGGCAGCGGTGGTCCAGGTTTCATGCGGGTCCGATTCGACCAGGCCGAGATAGACTCTGTCTTCGTCGGTGGTGGTGAACAGCGGTGAGAAACGCACGCCGACGCGCTGGCTGCCAAACACATCACTCACCGCATCGGTGACTTCCTTTAAAAAGCGCAGGCGGTTTGTCAGGTTGCCGCCGTATTCGTCCGTACGCTGGTTGGTGTGTTCAGAAATAAACTGATTGATGAGATACCCGTTCGCCGCATGCAGTTCCACGCCGTCGAAGCCGGCACGTTTAGCGTTAATAGCGGCCTGTCGGTAGAGCTCGACCAGTTCTTTGACCTCTGCCGTACTCAGCTCACGCGGCTGGCTCGGGGCGGTCAGCATGCCTTCACCGGGCGCGGTTTCGATAAAAACACGCACGTTCGTGGCGGCAATGGCCGACGGTGCCACTGGCGGCTGTTGATTCGGCTGAAGCGAGGTGTGTGAAACACGCCCGACGTGCCACAGCTGGCAGAAAATCACACCGCCTTGCTGATGGACGGCATCCGTCACTTTTTTCCAGCCTGCAACCTGGGCATCACTGTGAATGCCCGGCGTCCAGGCGTAGCCCTGGCCACGGGGTTCAATCTGCGTGCCTTCGGTGATCAGCAGCCCGGCGCTGGCGCGTTGGCGATAATACTCAACCATCAGCGGGCCTGGCACATTCCCCGGTTGTTCGCTGCGACAGCGAGTCAGCGGCGGCAGGATCACGCGGTTGCGTAAGGTCAGGCCGCCCAGGGAGAGTGGGCTAAAGAGAGTGTCGTTTTTCATAATCAAGCATTCTTCTGCTACAAAAGGTGTGGGTTATTATATTTATAAATTTAAATGTGTAAATGCAAATTGCAATTTTAAGGTGACGATTTCTGCGCTGATTACTGGCATAGTGAGGAAAAATAAGCCGAGCAGACAACTGGTTACTGATTAAAATCTGAGAAAGAGGTGAAAGATGAAAGTTGCCCACATTGCACTTTGGACGCGACAGCTTGAGGCTCAGGCTCGCTTCTGGGTTGATTTCTTTGAGGGATCAATCAACGAAAAGTACTGCAGCAAAACCAATCCCGGCTTTGAATCTTACTTTGTTAAGATTGGTGAGGATGTGGCTATTGAGCTGATGACCAAACCAGGATTAAGTGCACGCGAGCCGGATAACAACACCAGCGGTTGGGTGCATCTGGCGATTGCCGTCGGCGCGAAGACCAAAGTCGATGCCCTGGCGCAGAAAGCACAAACGCAGGGGATGTTAGTCTCCCCTCCGCGTACCACCGGGGACGGTTACTATGAAGCAGTGATTAAAGATCCCGATGGTAATTTAATTGAGATTGTTGAGTAAACGTTATTTCGGCATTTAAGAATGATTCCCTGATGTCATTTCTCACACCATCAGGGAATATTCTGTGAATTATTACGTATCCTGTATGATGGCTACGCAGTGATTGCCCTGTATTTATTTTTTGATAGGATAATTCCATATAAAAATAATTGTTTGAGATATTGAGCGCCCGTGCTGATTGTGGCTTACTATGATAAAACAATAATAGCCAATGACGGAGGGTCTTATGTTCTTTAATAAGAAAATACCATTGCTCGGTTTTTTCGTGTTATCAACCTCTGCATTGGCGAGTAATTCTTATGTACCTGTTTTATATAATCTTTCATTGTTATATGGATTTACGCCTATTAGCGGCCCGGTCAAAGAATTAAGCGTCGCTATTGAGAGCGAAAAAGGGCAGGCGATATATGAACTGGAAGCGACGCTAAGTCAAAATGGATGCCTTGATAGTCTGCAATTTAATGATAAACGAAAGCGATCGGAATTGATTCTCAGGCGCGATGGGCGAACGCTCAAAGGAATTAAAGACTGGTCAATTATTACTATGTCATTAGATGAAAAATGTAATATTGTGTCAAAAACAGAAAATGGCGGTCTGGAAGAATACAATACCGCGAATAATGGTCTACTGATGTCGACCCGTTTTATGGGCAATAAAGTCTCTGAATATCTGTATGATGAACGCGGCAACGTCAATATGACGAAGTTCTACTCCTCACGCGGGGTAACGGCCTCGAACGTAGTGATGTACAGTGACCCGGAGCATAAGCCGCTGGATTACACGCTGATCAACTCCTCACGCTATTCAGAAAACTATGCCACCAACAGCGTCTGTCAGTACGATGAACGCGGTACGCCGAGAGAGTGTGATTTGACCATTACCTGGGAAGATAAGCCGGGCAAAAAGCCGCTCAGGTTGAAAGTGTATACGCAAGCGACGTTTTATTGAGACAAACACAAAAAAGCCAGGCGGATGCCTGGCTTCGTCATGTCGGCCTGATAAGCGAAGCAAATCAGGCTTTTTTACGCGATTAACGCTGCGAACACCCTGAGCACTGTTTGTTCTGGATCTGCTGGAAGAAATCATTCCCTTTATCATCCACCAGGATAAAGGCCGGGAAGTTCTCCACTTCGATTTTCCAGATGGCTTCCATACCCAGTTCAGGATACGCCACGCATTCCAGACTCTTAATGCTGTCCTGCGCCAGAATCGCCGCCGGGCCGCCGATGCTGCCGAGGTAGAAACCGCCGTGCTGTTTACAGGCATCGGTGACCTGCTGGCTGCGGTTACCCTTCGCCAGCATTACCATGCTTGCGCCGTGCGACTGCAACAGATCCACGTAGCTGTCCATACGACCTGCGGTGGTTGGGCCGAGAGATCCAGAAGCATATCCTTCCGGTGTTTTAGCCGGGCCAGCATAGTAGATTGGGTGATCTTTCACATACTGCGGCAGCTTTTCACCGTTATCAATCAGCTCTTTCAGTTTGGCGTGCGCGATATCACGGGCAACGATAATCGTCCCGTTCAGCGACAGGCGGGTAGATACCGGATGTGCTGAAAGCTGTGCCAGAATTTCACTCATCGGCTGGTTCAGATTGATAGCAATGGCACTGCCTTCACCCTGCTGACGCAGTGCTTCCGGGATGTACTGCGCCGGATTGTGCTCCATCTTCTCGATCCAGATACCGTCGCGGTTGATCTTCGCTTTGATATTACGGTCCGCCGAGCAGGAAACGCCCATGCCGACCGGGCAGGATGCGCCGTGACGAGGCAGACGGATCACGCGGATATCGTGAGCGAAATATTTGCCGCCGAACTGTGCGCCGAGGCCCAGGTTCTGCGCTTCCTGTAACAGTTCTTGCTCCAGCTTAACGTCACGGAACGCCTGACCGTGTTCGTTGCCTTCGGTTGGCAGGCTGTCATAGTAGCGGGTTGACGCCAGTTTTACGGTTTTCAGCGTGCTCTCAGCGGATGTACCGCCAATCACGAATGCGATGTGGTAAGGAGGGCAGGCCGCCGTACCCAGCGTACGCATTTTCTCAACCAGATAGTTTTTCAGTTTCGCCGGGGTGATCAGCGCCTTAGTTTCCTGATAGAGATAGGTTTTGTTCGCTGAACCGCCGCCTTTGGCGACGCACAGGAACTTATACTCGTCGCCATCAACGCTGTAGAGATCAATCTGCGCAGGCAGGTTGGTTTTGGTGTTCACCTCGTTGTACATATCCAGCGGGGCGTTCTGTGAGTAGCGCAGGTTATCTTCGGTGTAAGTGTTGTAAACACCGCGCGCCAGAGCGGCTTCATCGCCGCCGCCGGTCCACACACGCTGGCCTTTTTTACCCATGATGATGGCAGTACCGGTATCCTGGCAGGTCGGCAGCACGCCTTTGGCCGCGATTTCCGAGTTGCGCAGGAATTGCAGTGCGACGTATTTGTCGTTTTCGCTGGCTTCCGGGTCGTTCAGGATGGCGGCAACCTGTTTCTGGTGAGAAGGGCGCAGCATGAAAGAGGCGTCATGGAAAGCCTGCTGTGCCAGCAGCGTCAGCGCTTCTGGTTCAACTTTGAGAATTTCCTGGCCTTCAAATTCGGCAACGGAAACATGCTCGCGGCTCAGCAGATAGTATTCGGTGTCATCTTTGCCAAGCGGGAAGGGGTTCTGGTAAACAAAAGGTTTATTCGACATAGCTATTGCTCCATAAAATAAAACCGCCGGACGTTACCCTCCGGCGGTTGAGAATCAGAACATCATGGACATCCACGGGTAACCAATCAGCAGCAGGGCCGCCAGGAAGATGGCACCGAAGATGGTGCCTAACCGCCAGTAGTCTTTGGTCGGCAGGTAGCCGCTCCCGTAGTAAATCGGGCTTGGGCCAGTACCGTACGGGGTGATGATCCCCATGATACCCAGTGATGTCACCATCAGCAGGACGAACACTTCCATATTCATGCCTGGGATAGTGGCGGCGATGGTCAGCATCGCGGGCAGCAGCGCCGTGGTGTGTGCGGTGGTGCTGGCAAACAGGTAGTGCAGCAGGTAGAACGCCAGCAGCAGAACAACGGTTGCCACACCCGGAGAGATGCCGCTCATCAGCAGGCCGCCTTCTTTACCCAACCAGCTGATAAAGCCAGTAGAGGAGAGGCCGTCAGCCAGCGCAACCAACGTTGCGAACCATACAAAGGTGTTCCATGCGGCTTTGTTGCCGGTGATATCGTTCCACTCCAGCACGCCGGTCCACAGCATCAGGCCGACGATTAACAGGGCCGCCATTGCCGGTTCAATCCACGCCGCAGCGAAGATCCACATCAGCAGCGCACAGCACACGAAGACCAGCAGCAGAATTTCGTTACGTGACAGTTTGCCCAGTTTTTCCAGTTCACGGCTCGCCCACAGCGGCACTTCGTCGTTCACTTTCACTTCCGGCGGATAGAACCAGTAAGCCAGCAGCGGCATGGTCAGAATCAGCAGGATACCCAGCGGCAGGAAGGCGATGAACCAGGTGCCCCAGGAGATGGTGATACCGAGAATACTTTTCACCAGCGCCAGCGCCAGCAGGTTTGGTGCCAGTGCGGAAAGGAACATAGAACTGGTGATACATGCGGCGGTAATTGCCACCCACATCAGGTAAGAACCAATTTTACGCGCGCTCGGGTCGTTCGGTTTAGAACCGTACAGCGGCGGCAGGTTGGCGATAATCGGGTAGATTGTCCCGCCGCTACGCGCGGTGTTGGACGGGGTGAACGGTGCCAGCAGCAGGTCTGCAAAGGTAATAGCATAACCGAGCGTCAGGCTGCGACGACCCAGATATTTCACCAGAATCAGCGCCAGGCGGCGACCGAAGCGAGTTTTGTCATAACCGGCGGCAAACATAAAGGCACCGAAAATCAGCCAAACGGTTGAGTTACCGAAGCCGCTTACCGCCCATTTGAAGGACGCGCCTGCCAGCTTGAATTTCGGATCGGCCAGCTGTTCCGGGCTGAAGAGCACCCACTGGCTGCATAATGCGATGGCGACGACGCCCGTCAGACCGATGACCGCACCCGGCAGGGGTTCGAAAATCAGGCCGACAATTACGCCGACAAAGATAGCGAAGTAGTGCCAGGCATACGGCGGCAGCCCTTCAGGAACCGGCACAAACAGCAGCAGCACGGCGACGATAATCGGCAGTGCCATCATCATCAGACGGTTTTTCTTTCCGTCTTTTGGCTTGCTCGCCACGGGGGGCGTTACGGCGGTTTTCTCATTCATAGTTTTGCGTCTTAAGTTGTTAGTAATTCGGTTATGCCAGAAATGACTTTTTGCTTTCTTTAGTTTTTTTACTTTATTTAATTATTAAAGGCGGCTTTTTGTATTACTGGCATGGAAATTTAGCGCTATTTCGTTAGCGATAAATCAGGAATTCTTTATATTTATTTAATGCTCTTTTAAAGAATAAGGCAATTGATCTCGATCAAAAAAACAGGACGATAACGCGCTTTTTATTATTTTTGAATAACCCTGTTGGACTATAAGGGTATTGGTCGCTAATGACTCGCGAGATCGCGTGTATCTTAAATATAGAACATAAGTTTTCGTTTGTCTAAGATATTGATTTTAATTGGTTGTTTTGGGTTTCGTTGAGGGTTGAACTGCGCCTTAAGAGGTAGCGTAAAAGTAATAATAATTTAAATAATTGTGAACAAATTATTTTTTAATTAATAACACTATGGGGGTATTGGTGTTATAGCGGTACTTAATTAGTTTTATAACTAACGTAATTACTTTCGTAGCTAAAAATACCATTATATTAGTAGCATCAATATCGGCAAGAAAAAATAACTCAAATACACACCGATTCAGAATTCGCAGATTTCAATTTTTAAAGTTTGGAGTTTTATATGATGAACACAAACCATCGCATACTTGAGTCATTCACCTTACCGAACGGGACTGAAATTAAAAACCGTTTGTTCATGGCCCCGATGACCACATGTTCGGGGTATTACGACGGTTCAGTCAGCAGCGAGCTGATTGAGTACTATCGCGCCCGTTCTGGCAGCATCGGTACCATCATCGTTGAGTGCTGCTTTGTTGACGATCTCGGCCTCGCCTTCCCAGGCGCGCTGGGTATCGACAACGACGACAAAATCGCTGGCCTGGCGAAAATTGCCGAAGCGATCAAATCTAAAGGTTCTAAAGCGCTGCTGCAGATCTACCACGGCGGCCGTATGGTCGATCCGAAGTTGATTGGCGGCCGTACGCCGGTAGGCCCAAGCGCCGTAGCTGCACCGCGTGACGGAGCCGCAACCCCGGTCGCCCTGACCACGGAAGAAGTGTATGGCATGGTCGGTAAATTCGGCGATGCGGTACGTCGTGCAATCCAGGCCGGTTTCGACGGCGTGGAAATTCATGGCGCCAACACCTATCTGATTCAACAATTCTACTCGCCGAACTCCAACCAGCGTGACGATGAGTGGGGCGGTAGCCGCGACAATCGCGCAAAATTCCCGCTGGCAGTACTGGATATCACCCATAAAATGGTGCGCCAGTATGCTGATGACGCGTTCATTATCGGTTATCGCTTCTCACCGGAAGAGATGGAAGTCCCCGGTATCCGTTTTGACGACACCATGTATCTGCTGGAAAAACTGGCGGAGCGCGGCGTCGATTACCTGCACTTCTCCGTAGGCGCTACGCTGCGTCCTTCTATCGTCGAGACCAACGATCCGACGCCGCTGATTCAAAAATATGTCGCCATGCGTTCTGAAACGCTCGCGCAAATCCCGGTAATGGGCGTGGGCGGCGTAGTGAACGAAGCGGATGTCGATACCGCGCTGGATAACGGTTATGACCTGGTCGCCGTGGGACGCGCCTGCATCGCCTATCCGGACTGGACTGACCGCATTGCGCGTAATGAAGCGCCGGAACTGTTCATCGACAGCACCCAGCGTGAAGCCTTATGCATCCCGGAACCGCTGTGGCGTTTCTTCCTGGTTGAAGCGATGATCCGCGACATGAGCATGGGCGAGTCCAAATTCAAAGCGGGTACCTTTGTGGAAACCGTGATGGACGACACCAATGAACTGGTTATCAACGTCAGCCTGGATACGGACCGTATCGCCGATATCGAACTGGCGAGCGCGCCGGATCAAAGCGTGGAATTCACCACCAGTTTTGAAGAGATTCGTACCCGTATTCTCGATGCGAACACCCCGCACGTTGATGCTATTTCTGGCGCAACCAGTCAGAGTGAAGCAGTGAAAAAAGCCGTCTCTAAAGCGATGCTGAAATCGAGCAAAGCGCTGGTGGCAGAAGAGGGCGGTAACGTCGAAGAAGCGAAAAGCTACGACGTTGTGGTTGTGGGTAGCGGCGGTGCGGGTCTGGCTGCGGCGATTCAGGCGCACGACGAAGGCGCAAGCGTGCTGATTGTCGAAAAAATGCCAACCATTGGTGGGAATACCATCAAAGCCTCTGCCGGGATGAACGCGGCGGAAACTCGCTTCCAGCGTGTGAAAGGGATTCAGGACAGCAAAGAGCTGTTCTACCAGGAAACCCTGAAAGGCGGGAAAAACAAAAACAACCCGGAACTGCTGCGTCGCTTTGTCGAAAACGCACCAGAAGCCATCGAATGGCTGGCGACGCGCGGCATTATGCTGAACGACATCACCACTACCGGCGGGATGAGCATCGACCGTACCCACCGTCCACGTGACGGGTCGGCGGTTGGCGGCTATCTGATCAGTGGCCTGGTGCGTAACGTCAACAAACGCAATATTGATGTGATGCTCGATACTTCCGTCGTGGATATCGTGATGGATGGCGGCGAAGTTTCCGCAGTTCGTCTGCTGACCGAAGAGAAAGAGGCGCTTACCGTCGCAACCAAAAGCATTATCGTGGCGACCGGTGGCTTCAGCGCCAACAGCGCGATGGTGGTGAAATACCGTCCGGATCTGGCGGGCTTCGTCACCACCAACCATAAAGGCGCAACCGGTGGCGGTATCTCGCTTCTGGAAAACATTGGTGCTGGCACGGTGGATATGGGCGAAATTCAGATTCACCCGACCGTTGAGCAGAAAACATCGTACCTGATTTCCGAATCTATCCGCGGCGGCGGGGCGATTCTGGTCAATCAACAGGGCAACCGCTTCTTCAATGAAATGGAAACCCGCGACAAAGTCTCCGCGCAAATCATCGCGCTGCCGGAAAAATATGCCTACATCGTGTTTGATGAGCATGTTCGGGCGAAAAACAAAGCCGCTGATGAGTACATTGGCCGTGGCTTTGTCACCAGCGCCAGCTCACCGCGCGACCTGGCGAAAAAACTGGGGCTTAATGAAGACGCTTTCCTGGCAACACTGGAACGCTATAACGGTTTTGTTGAAAAACAGCACGATGATGACTTCGGTCGTACGACCGCGCTGCGTGCGCCAATCAACGAAGGCCCGTTCCACGCGATTCAGATTGCGCCAGGTGTGCACCACACCATGGGCGGCGTGACCATCAATACCGATACCTGCGTGCTGGATAAAGCGCACAAGGTGATCGCCGGGGCGTACGCCGCAGGCGAAGTGGTTGGCGGCATCCACGGTGGCAACCGTATCGGCGGTAACGCTGTCGCCGATATCATTATCTTTGGTACACTCGCCGGTCATCAGGCCGCAATGCGCGCAAAACGCAGCTAGCAGCCCATGAAACCCCGGTAGCCCAGGCTACCGGGTTCTCTTTTGCGAAAGGAGGCTGTAATGTCAGATGATGCACGCGTGTACAGTTATTCCGCGGTCCTGATGGGCTCGCCCATTCTGCTTAAACTCTTCGAACACAACGAATCGCTCGCCTCCCGCGTTTTTCACCTCATCAAGCAATACGAAGATCTCCTCACCGTTAACCGCGCGCAATCGCAGGTCATGGACATCAATCACGCCGCAGGATTAAACCCCGTCAGCGTCAGCCGCCCGGTTTATGAACTTATTAAATGCGCCAAAGCCGCAAGCCTTGTACGTGGTGGCGCGTTTAATCTGGCGATTGGCCCGCTGGTGAAACGCTGGAAAATCGGTTTTAAGGGCGATAGTGTGCCGCCTGCTGAAGATATCGCGCAGTTGCTGGCGCTGACCGATCCACATAATGTGGTGCTGGATGATGCCCAAAGCAGCGTATTTTTGACGAATACCGGTATGGAAATCGATCTGGGTGCGATTGCAAAAGGTTACATCGCTGACCGCGTGCGCGACTATTTGCGCCAGCAGGGCGTGACGCTGGGGCTGATTAATCTTGGCGGGAATGTGCAGACGCTGGGCTCGCCGGAAGGCGGTTGGTCGATTGGCCTGAAAAAGCCCTTTGCGCAAGACAATGCGTTGCTCGGGGCCATTGAGGTGGTGAACAAGTCGGTGGTGACCTCTGGCGTCTACGAGCGCTTTTTCGAGTTGGATGGACGCCGCTATCACCATATTCTTGACCCGCGCACCGGGTATCCGCTGGATAACGAGCTCGACAGCGTCACCATTATCGCCAGCGAATCGCTCGACTGTGATCTCTGGACCACGCTGATTTACGGAATGGGCGTTGAGAAGGGCACAGAGGCGCTGCGTAGCCGCCCGGATAGTGAAGCGATATTTGTCACCAAACAGCGGGAGATCATTCTCTCATCGGCCAGACATTACCGGTTTACGCTGCTTGATGACGACTACCGGCTTACTGTGCGTACTGCTTAAGCAGGCCGTACTGTTCCGGCAGCAGGTGATAGCGATACACCGGGCGTCCGGTTGCGCCGTAGTGAATGCTGGTAAACAAAATATTAATCTGCGCCAGCCAAATCAGGTATTTACGGCATGATACGCGCGAGATATTCACCGCGTTCGCCAGGTCGTCGGTGGAGAACTCGCTTTCCGGATGCGCGTCAATCCACTGGCAAATCGTGCGCAGCGTCTGCGGCGTTAAGCCCTTCGGCAGACGTTTGGTGTCAGCCAGTTCCGGCGCGCCGCCGTGCAGCAGGCGATCGACATCGGCCTGTTCGTAATACTTATGGTTACCCATCAGCTGTTTTTTCTCACGCCAGCCGGTTAACGCCTCTTCAAAGCGCGGGAACTGGAACGGTTTGATCAGGTAATCCACCACACCATAATGCATCGACGTTTGAATAGTTTCCGCATCTGAAGCGGAAGAGATCATGATAACGTCGATGGCCCGGCCCGATGCGCGAATGATCGGCAGCAGATCCAGCCCATTATCCTGTTGCATATAAACATCCAGCAGCACCAGGTCGATGGGCTGCACACTCTCTTCAATAAATTCGCGAGCCTGGCTGAGGGTTGACGCGATACCACAGCAGCTAAACCCCTCAACCCGTTCGATATAGAGACGGTTCAGGTCGGCCACCATGGCATCATCATCAACAATTAACACATTAATCACTCGGCATTCCTCTCGCTGTCCCAGGGGATTTGTACAAAAAATTGCGTAAAGACGCCCGGCTCTGATTCCACGGCGATGCTGCCGCCGAGGTTTTCAGTTTGTTGCCGGGCCAGAAAGAGCCCGACGCCGCGATTCTCGCCTTTCGTCGAAAAACCTTTGGTAAAAATAGCATCAATTTTATCCGGGGCGATGCCAGGCCCATCATCACTGACTTCACTGGAGAGCCAGCCATTTTGATAGTGCAGCAGCAGGCTTATCTCGCCTTCCGGCTGGCCGGACATGGCGTCCAGCGCATTTTCAATCAGGTTGCCCAGCACGGTGACCAGTACCGCCACCTGTTGCTCGTTGGCATTGTCCGGCACGCGCGACTCCTCTGCCAGCGTCAGCGTAAACCCGGCCTCTTTTGCGCGATTGATTTTGCCGAGCAGGAACCCGGCAACAATCGGTGATTTAATTTTATGCTGAATTTCGCCGATATCGGTCTGATAATTTTGCGCGGTTTGCAGGATGTACTCTTCCAGCTTGTCATAGCGCTTGATGTGCAAAAGCCCGAGGATCACGTGCAGTTTATTCATAAACTCGTGAGACTGGGCGCGCAGGGCATCGACATAGTTAACCATACCATCCATGCGTTGCATCAACTGGCTGACCTCGGTTTTATCGCGGAAGGTGCAAATCGCACCAATCACGCGGTTCTGGCTGCGGACAGGCACGGTGTTGGTGAGTAACAGACGCCCATTGCAGCCCACTTCTTGATCCGGGATCGCGACTCCGGTTGACAAAACCTGTTGCAGGTTTCCCTGCAACGGTGCGTGTGGCGGTTCTCCAGGCTGGCGATTGTTGGCGGAGAGCAGAATTTGCCGCGCGGTATGGTTAATCAGCGTAACGTTCCCGAGGCTATCGACGGCGATCACGCCTTCTTTAAGCGATTGCAGCATCGCCTGACGCTGTTCAAACAGCGTAGAAATTTCGTAGGGCTCAAGGCCGAAAAGAATATTTTTCAGTACCCGAACCAGCACCCAGGTCCCGAAGCTGCCGATGATGGCGCTAAAGAGCACGAACCAGATGGCGTTCCAGCGGCTGGCGTTGATTTGCGCCTGAACATCGTTCATCGAGATGCCAACAATCACCACGCCAATTTGCCGACGCTGAGCGTCATATATCGGCGTAAAGACGCGCAATGCCTCTTCCAGTACGCCGTGGTTCACTGAAACATTTTCCTGGCCGAGCAGGGCGGGCTGTAAATCTTCTCCGATAAAGCGCTGGCCGACGCGGCGGGGATCAGGGTGCGAATAACGAATGCCATGCATATCGGTCACCACTGCATAAAGCAGATGATTACGTTGTTCCACGGCGGTTGAAATCGGTTGAATAATATCGCTGTAAGAAGGCGAAGTGAGGCCGCGTTTGATCTCCGGCGAATCGGCGAGGGTGCGCGCGATAGCAAAGGCGGTATCCTGCAACCCCGTGCGCGTGGCTTTGGCGATTTGCGCAAGATAAAAGGTGTAGATAACCAGCAGGACGGCACCGATGACACCGCAGACCATCAGGGTGACCAGCGTACTGAGCTTCATCGGACGTTTTGGCGCGCGTTGAGGCTGCTGTAAATCGTGCATCGGGATCCCTGTCGTCAATAATAAACACGCATTATCGCTGATAAGCCTGATTTCTTAAAGCAGTGTAACCCTTACCAAATCAAACGTCTCTTTGTGACGCCACTCGCAGGCTATCCATATGAAACACTTTATATTGAGAGGCAACTCATAATAAGGAGGCAGTTTATGAGCATTAAGCTTACCGATGCAGTCATGGAACGACGCAGTACTGTTACCGCCGATATCGACAGATTGTCCACTGAGGACATGCTTAACGTTATCAATCAGGAAGATAAACGTATTGCCGATGCCATCACGCCTTGTCTGGATGAAATTACCCGTTTAGTGGATCAAGCTGCGGCGGCGTTAAGCCGCGGTGGGCGTTTAGTGATAGTCGGCGCAGGCGCGTCGGGGCGTGCCGGGATGTTGGCCGCCAGTGAGTTTACCCCGCAGGGCCACGGCCCGGTTGTCGGGCTTATCGCCGGTGGGCCGCAGGCGATGCTGAATGAAAAAAGCGAAGCCGCGTACGATTACGATCGTGGAGCGCTGGATCTTCAGGCCATCGGCTTTAATGATAAAGATATGCTACTGGGCCTGACCGTCGGCGGAAAAACGCCGTGGGTCTGGGGCGCACTGCGTCACGCCTGGTCGCTGGGCGCGCCGGTAGCGGTGCTCACGCGCAATCCGCAAAGCGAAGCCGCCCATCTGGCGTCGTTGGTTATCGCGCCACAAACCGGGGCGGAAGTGGTGGCAGGCTATGGTAATCCGAAAGCCAATGCCGCACAGAAGCTGATCCTGAATATGCTGACCACCGGGCTTGCGATTCGCAGCGGTCGGGTTTACAGCAATTTGCGCGTGGATCTCGACGGGGATACTACCCAGTGGTGCGAACGTCAGATTGCGATTGTGATGGAAGCGGGAAGTTGTTCACGCGCCGTGGCGAAAGCGGCCCTGGAACGCTGCGATCATCATTGTAAAACCGCAATTCTGATGGTGCTCACAGGAATGGAAGCACAGGATGCGAATGCCCTGCTGGCGCAGAACAATGGTTTTGTGCGAGTGGCGTTGCAGGAAGCGCCGTAAGGTTTCTGGATTGATAAACGAACAAAGCCCGCAATGCGGGCTTTATAATATGTAGGGATTAGAACTGATAGGTCAGGCCAACACCCACAACGTCATCGGTAGAGATACCGTTGTCGTGGTAGAATTTCACGTCGTTATCCAACATGTTGATTTTGTAATCAACATAAGTGGACATGTTTTTATTAAAGTAATAGGTTGTAGCTACGGAGATATAGTTCACCAGCGTTTTATCGGTGTATTCGGTGACATTGTGACGACCATTATAACCACCTAAGTCTTTACCCTTAGAATAAACCCAGGCTAAAGAAGGACGCAGACCGAAGTCGAATTGATACTGCGCAACCGCTTCAAAGTTTTGGGTTTTGTTGGCGATACCGTCATCACCATAAGGGGTCATATTACGTGTTTCAGCATACATTAACGCTAAGTAAGCGCCATTTGTACCTGAAGCAGCACCATCATATTTCATACCGATGGTCCAAGCTTCTGCCTCATCCCCGCCCGCGTATTTGCTATAACGGTTGTGAATAGTGCCAGCAGCGACTTGATCGTTGGTACGGTCAGAGGAAGAATATGCCGCACCTACGCTCAGACCTTCCAGTACATCGCCAAAGTCATAGGTTGTAGAAATACCAAAGCCATCACCGTTGTCCAGTCGGAAATCATCACCATCGTGGCGGTTTTTAGTGCCTTCATTCTGGCCGTCATCAGTGCCACCACTTTCGTTATTGCCTTGATACTGCAGTGCGAAATTCAAACCTTCTACCTGACCGAAGAAGTCAGTGTTTCTATAGGTCGCCACGCCGTTGGCACGGCCTGTCATAAAGTTATCTGTCCAGGTATAGGAGTCACCGCCGAATACCGGCAACATATCGGTCCAGGCTTCAACGTCGTAAACGACACCGTAGTTACGGCCATAATCAAATGAACCCGCATCTGCATACTTCAGGCCAGCGAAGGCAAGTTTCATGTAACCATTACCGCCAGCAGATTCAGTATCATTAGCGATCATTTTACCCAGCGCCTGTCCATAACCAGTCAGCTCTGGAGTAATCTGAGTCTCACCTTTGAATCCCAGTTCTACGATAGATTCATCACCGTCATCACCCGGATTGTCAGAGAAAGTATGACGTGCATCGACTTTCCCATAGATATCCAGTTTGTTCCCGTCTTTGTTATAGATTTCTGCCGCATTTGCTGCACCAGCCACTAATAATGCCGGGACAATAATTGCCAATACTTTTCTTTTCATTATTTATTTCCTTTAAATAATAATGGTTATGAATGCTTTTAGATAAATCAGCATTACAGCGGCGATATTAGCCATAGAGTTCATTTTGTTTTACGTCAAAGATGTAACCATTCTATATTAAATATTGCAAAATATTTCTTTAATTGTTTATTTGTATGCATTGAATTAAATATATATGTGTTGTGAATTCATATGATTGATTTAATTGTGTTTTATGTATGAAAATCTCTTAGTGCATTCAATGCTTATATATGATTTAACGGCGGGGAGGGGGAGAGAAAAATCAAAAAAAAAGCCCGATTAAAAACTCATCGGGCCTGCTATAGATGAAAAAATATTAACGAGTGCAGTGTAAAACAACAAAAGGCTAATAACAGACTTATAGTTGCATGAACAGAATGAAAAATAAAGTCTGGAAACGGATCGTTAAATATCAAAAAAATGAATGTATGCATCGAAAGCATATAGTGAAATTATGTTCATCAATAAGATCATAAAACCATGACGCGGGACCTGTTATGGATTGTGCATCACCTCACAAAATTGCCGAAGATCAAACGATCGGCATTTTGCCCTCAGGCAGGACCGACCAGTACTACTCAGCGTGAAAAGAGTCGCTATAATGTGACGGCAATCACATTTGTCCCTTAAGTGGAATTGCGGCAACAACGATTTTCCTCGCTAAATGAGAGTGTTATATGGAAGAAACAATGACGCGTGGCCCTGGCGGTAAGCTGGCGTTATGGGTTTTTTATGCGTTCTGCGGCTATTTTGTCTGGGCGATGGTGCGTTACTTTTGGGTTATTAGCGAGGTAGAAACCATTCCTGGCGCGACGCTGGATGGCGAAATCGCCTCAACCTCCGGCAAACTGCTTGGTGCGCTTGCGGGGTTTATCGTGCTCGGCATTGTCGGGTTGATCCTCGGCGGCATCGCCTGGTATACCCGTCCTCGTCAGATTCAGGAATGATGCGCTAAGCGAATTTTGTTATTCTCGCGGCCTGGAAACGGATTAAGGCCGCAAAGCATGACAATCGATGCCTGGCAGCAGCGTTTCGAACGCTGGTTCGCACAACATTACCCCGGTGGCGATGCCGCCCACGATATTTCCCATTTCCGCCGTGTCTGGCACAGCGCCAGACACATCGCCGCCGACGAGCCGGTCAACTTACTGGTGCTGCTCACGGCCTGCTATTTTCACGACATTATCAGCCCGCCCAAAAATCATCCCGATCGTTCTCGCGCTTCGCGGTTATCCGCCGAACGAACGCAGGTCATTCTGCGTCAGGATTTCCCTGATTTCCCGGACGATCTCTTTCCCGCGCTGGCGCACGCCATTGAGGCCCACAGTTTCAGTGCGCAGATAACGCCACGGACCCTGGAAGCGAAAGTTGTGCAGGATGCCGATCGTCTTGAAGCGTTGGGCGCCATCGGTCTCGCGCGCGTCTTTGCCGTGTCGGGCGCCCTGAACACGCCGTTGTTTGATGCGGACGATCCTTTTGCTGACTCTCGCCCATTAGACGATAAACGTTGGGCGCTGGATCACTTTCAAACCAAGCTGTTACGGTTGCCGCAAACCATGCAAACGCCCAGAGGGCGCAAGCTTGCGCAACATAATGCGGATTATCTGGTGCAGTTTATGGCGAAACTGAGCGCTGAGCTGAGCGGCGACCCGCAGGGTCTGGATGAGGCGGTGGTGCGCCGATTTGCGCCGTCGGAATGAATTTCCTGCTGCAAAGTATGGTAATCTCACGCTTATTTGTCTGGTCTGGTTGAATCTATGCAACAGAGTGAGTCACTGAGTGCGGCCCCGCATCGGGCGGTTGAAACCGATGCCCAGGCACTGCTTGAACAGGTGCTGGAAATATACGATCTCAAAACCATCGTGGCGCAGCTGAATGCGGTGGGCGAGCAGCACTGGAGCCCGGCCATCGTTAAACGGGTGGTGACGCTGGCGCGTGCCAATACGCGGTTGAGTGATAATGAAGTTGCACAGCTGACGGCTTTATTGCCCAAACCTCCCGCACATCATCCAGATTACGCATTTCGTTTTGTCGATCTGTTTGCCGGTATCGGCGGCATTCGCCACGGGTTTGAAGCCATCGGTGGAAAGTGTGTGTTTACCAGTGAATGGAACAAACACGCGGTGCGTACCTATAAAGCTAACTGGTTCTGCGATCCGCACGAGCATCAGTTCAACGCCGACATCCGTGACATCACCTTAAGTCATCACACTGATGTGAGCGATAGCGAAGCTCAGGCGCATATTCGGCAACACATTCCCCAGCACGATGTTTTGCTCGCGGGCTTCCCGTGCCAGCCGTTTTCCCTGGCGGGCGTATCCAAGAAAAATGCGCTGGGCCGTGCGCACGGTTTTGCCTGCGATACGCAGGGCACACTGTTTTTTGATGTGGTGCGCATCATCGACGCGCGCCGTCCGCCTGTCTTTGTGCTGGAGAACGTCAAAAACCTCAAAAGCCACGACGGCGGTAAAACCTTCCGCATCATTATGCAAACCCTGGATGAACTGGGGTACGAAGTCTCTGATGCGGCTGATATGGGCGCAGATGACCCGAAAATTATCGACGGGCAGCACTTTTTACCGCAGCATCGCGAGCGTATCGTGCTGGTGGGTTTCCGACGCGATCTTGGTCTGCACAAAGGATTTACCCTGCGCGATATTCCGGATTACTACCCGGCACGGCGGCCAGAGTTTGGCGAACTGCTGGACCCGACAGTGGATGAAAAATTCATTCTGACCCCCGTACTGTGGAAATATCTCTACCGCTACGCGCGTAAGCATCAGGCAAAAGGTAACGGTTTTGGTTACGGCATGGTTGACCCGACCCGTCCCGGCAGCGTGGCGCGTACGCTTTCTGCACGCTATTACAAAGACGGCGCGGAGATCCTCATCGATCGCGGATGGAATAAAGCGCTGGGTGAGAAAGATTTCGACGATCCGCAAAACCAGAAGCATCGCCCGCGCCGCTTAACGCCACGGGAATGCGCGCGCCTGATGGGCTTTGAACAACCTCAGGGGTATCAGTTCCGTATCCCGGTTTCTGATACCCAGGCGTATCGCCAGTTTGGCAACTCGGTGGTGGTGCCGGTCTTTGCCGCTGTGGCGCGTCTGCTGCGTTCGCGCATTTTGCAAGCCGTTGCGATGCGAGAGAAAAATGGCGGACGTTCACGATAAAGCCACCCGCAGTAAAAACATGCGGGCGATCGGCACGCGCGACACGGCGATTGAAAAACGCGTCGCCGCGTTGCTCGCCGAGTGCGGCTTTGCCTGGACCGCGCAGGAGAAAACCCTGCCGGGGCGGCCCGACTTCGCGCTGGACGATTACCGCTGCATCATCTTTACCCATGGCTGTTTCTGGCATCATCACGACTGCTACTTGTTTAAGGTCCCCGCCACGCGTACGGAATTCTGGCTGACAAAAATCGCCAGCAATGTGGCGCGCGACAGGCGCGATGTTGCCCGGCTGCATCAGTTGGGCTGGCGGGTATTGATTATCTGGGAGTGCGCCCTGCGCGGGCGTGAAAAACTGGCTGATAACGACCTGAAGGAACGGCTGGAAGAGTGGATCTGCGGCGGCGAGGGCAGCGCGCAGATCGGCACTCAGGGGATGTCGCAACTGGCGATTACTTCTCTACCTGACACGATGTAACGCTGCTTTTCGCGCCGACCAGATACTTTCCTAATGTCACCAGCACCACGGCGGCGATAATAATCACCAGCGCCAGCCACTCGACGCCCGATAAACGCTCGCCGTTAAACCCGGTACCCAACAGTACCGCCACCACAGGGTTAACATAGGCGTAGCTGGTTGCGACCGCAGGCGACACGTTGCGGATTAAAAACATATACGCATTGATGGCGATGATGGAGCCGAACACGGCCAGATACGCCACCGCCAGAAAGCCAGAGGTATCCGGCATTGTGGTCAGACGCTCACCCGTCAACAGAGAAGCGCTCATCAGCACGATACCCGCCGCCAGCATTTCAACCGCGCCCGCCATCATACCGACGGGCAATTCGATGCGCGAACCGTAGACAGAACCAAAAGCCCAGCTCATCGAGCCAATTAAAATTAAAACCGCGCCCCAGGGGTTACCGCTGAGGTTGCCGCCGCTGTTGAGAAGAATAATCCCGGCCAGACCGATGGCGATACCCAACCACTCGAGTTTACGCGTCGCGATACCAAAAAAGCGGCTGAAGCAGAGTGTAAACAGCGGCACCGTCGCGACCATCACGGCAGCAATACCGGAAGGCACATTCTGATGTTCGGCGACGGTCACCAGGCCGTTACCCACTGAAAGCAGCAGTACGCCAATTAACGCGGCGTTCAGCAACGGACGCCATGCCGGCAGGCGATGACCGGTTAACAGTAGATAGCTCAGCAGCAAAACTCCCGCCGAAAGAAAACGCACGCCAGCCATCATTAACGGTGGCCAACTGGCAACGCCGATGCTGATGGCGAAGTAGGTCGAACCCCAGATAATGTAGAGCGCAAATAATGCACCGATAAGCGGTAACAGCTGTTTGATACGCATAATTTCTCACGGGAAAACACCAAGGCGGGATATAGTAAGCGGCAAAATGATTCTCTGCGAGTGCTTTTATTCGTAGTGCAATGTTGAATTTATGTATGCAAAATGTATGGTATGTGTAACCCGTACATTTGCTCCATACTGTGTGATTAATAAACAAAATAATGAAAGGAACGGATTGTGGCGGGAAGTAGTTTATTAACCTTACTGGATGATATTGCCACGCTGCTGGATGACATCTCCATGATGGGCAAGCTGGCGGCGAAAAAGACGGCGGGCGTGCTGGGCGATGATTTGTCGCTGAATGCGCAGCAGGTTTCCGGAGTGCGCGCGAATCGTGAACTTCCGGTGGTCTGGAGCGTGGCAAAGGGGTCGCTGCTCAATAAAGTGATCCTCGTGCCGTTGGCCCTGTTGATCAGCGCGTTTATCCCCTGGGCGGTGACTCCGTTGTTAATGATAGGTGGGGCGTTCCTGTGCTTTGAAGGGGTCGAGAAAGTGGTGCATACGCTGCATGCGCGTAAGCACAAAGAGGATGATGCTGCGCGTCAGCAGCGATTAGACGCCATCGCCAATCAGGACCCGATGGTGTATGAACGCGATAAAGTGAAAGGCGCAATCCGTACCGATTTTATTCTCTCCGCTGAAATCGTCGCGATTACCCTTGGTATCGTGGCAGAAGCCCCGCTACTGAACCAGGTTTTGATTCTGTCAGGTATCGCCGTGTTGGTCACCGTCGGCGTTTACGGGCTGGTGGGCATCATCGTTAAACTGGACGATATGGGCTACTGGCTGGCGGAGAAAAAGAGCGCACTGGCACAAGGCGTCGGGAAAGGTTTACTTTTTGTTGCACCATGGTTGATGAAAATATTATCCGTGGTCGGTACGCTGGCGATGTTTTTGGTTGGCGGCGGGATTGTGGTCCACGGCGTTGCGCCGTTGCATCACGCGATTGAAGGCTTTGCCGCGCAGCAGGGAGCCGTTGTCGCGATGTTACTACCGACGATTGCGAATCTGGTGCTCGGTTTTATTATCGGCGCTGTCGTGGTGGCGGTCGTGAATGGCGTCAGTCGCCTTCGTCAGCGTGAAGGCTAAAAAGTGCGCACCGATTACGCAAACCCGCTGGCGATCGACTAATGTGAAACTGTTTCACCCTGATACCGGAGGCAACTATGGTCTTTTTGGTCAGTGATGAAGTTCGGTCTAAAAATGGTGGTCAGCGCATGGTCGTGACGGGTTATGCCAGTGGGATGGTTGAATGTCGCTGGTATGACGGTTTTGGCGTCAAGCGTGAGGCCTTCCGTGAAGATGAGCTTCTGCCCGGCGGCGATCGCGCGCAGGAGAAAGCCTAGCCAAAACGCCCGGCATGGGTCGGGCGTTTTTGACTCAGTGCCTCGATTGTTGTACATCATGAATTCAAAGCTGTTTTTCCGTTCAGGAGTGAGTACGTTGTCTCTTCATCAGGAGTTTTGCCGGGAGCCTTTGTGCATCCCGTAGCCCCCGAAAAATCCCCCGGTTGGTTGAGAAAGCTTAGCCAGCACTCCCGACCCGGTAGAGTGGTAAACCTCTGCTTTTGCGTTGTTCTGCTGTTTTCAACGATTCTGACGTGGCGTGAAACGGTGGTACTGGAGGAGGCTTATATCTCCAGCCAGCGCAATAATCTGGAAAACGTCGCCCGTGAGATGGACGGGCAGCTGCAATTCAACGTCGATCGCCTGCTTTTTTTTCGTCATGGTATGCAAGCCGCGCTGCAGGCGCCGCTGGCGTTTGAAGTTTTGCGTAATGCGGAAGCGGAATTCTCCCGCAAACGCCATGAGCCAGACTGGCATATCGCGCTGGAAAACCGCCGTACTCTACCGCTAAATGGCGTGTCGGATGCCTTTGTCGAGCAGTCTGAGCTCTTATCTCGTGATAATCCGCTGGTGACTAACGAATTCACCGCTACGCTCGAATTGGGTTATCTGCTGCGACTGTCAACCATTACCAAAAACCATCTCTCGCGCTTTTCACCGCGTATGCTGTATGTATCGCGGGCCGGATTTTTCCTGAGCAGCGAGCCGGTAACCCGCAACATCACCGAGCAGTTTTATGAGCAGGTGACCAGCCCGTGGTTCCAACAGCAGTCTGAACGTTTGAACCCGGGGCGCGGTGTACGCTGGTACACTTCATTCTCCAGCGATAAACAGCATGAAGCGCAGATGGTCACGGCATCGGTGCCGCTGAATTATCAGCACTACTGGTTTGGCGTGCTGGCGGCACAGCTTTCGGTCAGAGAAATGGGCGATTTTTTACTGCGCGCCGTTGAGGGCGAAACCGAAGGGGAGTACCAGCTTTACGATAGCAGGATGAACCTCATTGCCTCGTCCGACCCTCGCGTTACGCCACTCACGCAGGAAGTGCAGGCCCAGCTTGCTCGCGCCTATGAAGATAATAATCGCGGTAGTCTTCGCGAAATGACGCGCTATATCAGTTGGGAAAAGCTGCGTAATTTTGACGGTGTTCTGCTGCGCATTCATAGCCTGGAAGAGGGGCTAAAAGGCGATTTCGGGCGTATCAGCATCGCGCTTACCCTGCTGTGGGTGCTGTTCACCGGGATGCTGATTCTCTCGTGGATGGTTATTCGCCAAATGGTGAGCAATATGTCCACATTGCAGGAGTCCCTGCAATGGCGCGCCTGGTACGATGCACTGACGCGTTTATACAACCGTGGCGCATTGTTCGAACGTGCGGCAACGGCATCGGCACAGTGTCGGCAGGCTGGAAAACCGCTGGCGGTTCTGCAACTCGATCTCGATCATTTTAAATCGATTAACGATCGCTATGGCCATCAGGCTGGCGACCGCGTGCTGGCACATATCGCCCGTTTAATTGCTAATAAAATACGCGAAGGGGATATTGCCGGGCGTGTGGGTGGAGAGGAGTTCTGCGTTGTTCTGCCGAACGCCACGCTCGCTCAGGCGCGCGAGATAGCGGAGCGGATACGCGAGTGTATTAACCGCCGTGAGATACTGGTGTCGAAAGGGCAAACCATCCGCGTAAGCGCGTCCGTTGGGGTTTCAGCCAGCGACGATGAGCAGGAACGTTATGATTTTGCCTATCTGCAATCCGTGGCCGATCGCCGCCTCTATCTGGCGAAAGAGGCCGGACGTAATCAGGTGCGCGCCGAAGATTAATTACCCAGGAAGTGGCTGAGGCCCTCGTCCCAGCCACTCGGGCCACGCAGTTGTGTATGATAGACCCGCTGCGGGTCGTCATTTTTTAAATGAATGCCTTCCCGGCTCAGGCTTTTCACCACCACGGCGTAATCGGTGCTATTCAGCAGGTCCGCATCGTTAGGGCCGTCACCTAAACCAAGGGAAAGGCGACTGTGACCTTCCCGTTGTAGCATTCTGCGGCGCAGGAAACTGACCGCCTGTGCCTTACCGCTTTGCTCATCCAGCACGTGCCAGAAACGCGCCCCCTGAATAAAACGCAGCCCAAGCTGATGTAACGTCGCGGAAAATGCGGCCATGCGTTCATCGGTATCGCGCCAGATAAGCGTCTCAGAAGCCTCCTGAAGGCGTGCCAGCGCCGCATGTTTGTCATTCAGACCAGACCACTCGCTGAGCACCTGCGCGTCGACATCGGAAATCGCGGTAAACTTATAGCCTTCCCGTTCGCGAAGATGGTGCAGGACACCAAGAATATCTGCATGTGTCGCCCCGCAAATGATGCGTGGCCAGGACTCGTCATCCTGCCATTTTGCATCAAGCTGGATAACTGCCCCGTTCTCAGCAATAAACGCGCGGCCTTCCAGGCCAATCTCTTTCTGAATAAGCATCATTTCTGCGGCAGTTTTACTGCTACACAGGACAACCGGCACATCCCGCTGTTTAAGACGCATCAGCCAGGAGGCGGCCGGCTGCCAGTCATAAGTGTGGTTATCCAGCAGCGTGCCATCCAAATCAGTGAAGATAACCAGCGGTTGTTGCCGATCAAACATAAGGTCTCCTTATGTACTCTTTTGCTATTAAGAAAAATCTCAAAATAATAAAACGATATAATTGAGATAAAACTGATGACAACCCGCGTCGGATGCTGGGCCGGCCGTAGTACACCGATGCATTGTCTGTGAATGGATTGTTCTGTCTGGTGAATAAATCTTGTCATTGGATATAAACGCAGATAATGTTTCATCCACATCAGATTTCCTGGTGTAACGAATTTTTCGATGACTTCTTGCAGATGCAAGTTTGATCCCGACTCCTCAAGCGTCGGGATTTTTTTATCCCCATCTTCAGCGATTCACTTCGTTCACGCTAAAGTCGTGAATATCCAGCTCAAACGCTTCAGCCAGTTCTCGCCAGGTATGGTATTCGCGGCCATCAACGCTCACATGATAGGGATCGTCAGCGGCACGATGGATTTCGCTTTCGCTGATTTCATTGATTGCTGCCAGCAGCGCATCAACGTTGACGCCGTGGGTCGCTTTGGCATTGTTCATCATCAGTACCTCTTACAGCCCGTGCAATAATAAGTATACCCGGCATTTATCAATGTGCTCATTTTATGAGCGGATGAGTAATTGATGAAGAAAGCAGCAGTTATGCAGTAAGGCGCTGTCAGCGGGGGAGTTTTGTTCTACACTGGGCAGAAACGTTGAGGAGATTGCGTATGCAGGTAAACGATCGTGTCACGGTCAAAACGGATGGCGGCCCGCGTCGATCGGGCGTGGTACTGGCGATTGAGCAGTTCAGTGAAGGAACAATGTATCTGGTCTCGCTGGAAGATTATCCGCTCGGTATTTGGTTTTTCAATGAACATGGCCACCCGGACGGTATTTTCGTCGAGAAAGTAGACTGAATCGGGGTAAAATTGACTGGCGGTGTTATCCGCCAGTAAGTCGCCATTAACGCATATTCACGTAAATGCCGGAGGTGACATTTTCAGCAAGACGCACAACGTGATAGATCACTTGCTTATTATGCGTTTTAATTTTCCTCTTGATATTACCCTTATGTGACGATACCGTCTTGGCCTTAATATTCATTTGATCCGATATCTGAATCGTTCCCTGTCCCGACATCCACATCCGTAACATGCTCGATTCCGTTCGACTTAACGATAATGTCGACATGTTGATCTGTTTTACATTGTCAGTTTCTTTTTTCAGATAATTCCCTAAAATATCGTCCAGGGTTTCTGGTTTGATCGATTTGGAGCTAATTAACAGATTACTCCTAACCAGTAAATATTCATCAAAATGGATATTTGCAATCGCCATAAAAACGATAAACAGCGTTCTGGGGTGTTGATTAATGATTTGTTTAATGTGCTGACTGCTCTGTGCATCGTGGATAAAACAGTCTTCATTAATGAACACCACAGACGGGCGGCGGGTGCTACACAATGCCGCAAGTCCGTCAACGTCGCTGACGTTATCAATATCGCGCTTCTTAACCCCTCGACTCGTCAAGTACCCTATCAATCCTAGCCGGGTGTAACTGCATAGATCCATAATAATCGTTGACATGGCATACCCTCACTCAATGCGTAACGATAATTAACCCTCTTGCCTGAACACTTCATAACTGCCTGAGCAAATTATTAAAACTAAGAACCAAGCGAAGACGATCAGGCGGCCTAAACTATCCCGTAAAGTTACGTATAATTTGCCAGGAATCTTCTCAAAGTAAAGTAAATGTTATGTTATGTGAGTAGGGTAAAAACAAATAATCCGCGCCAGATATATCCTGGTTGATGTTTTATAAATTCCCTTTTAGGAATTTCCTTACAATAACGGGAGCGGATTTATGGAGAATTGACCTGGGGTAACTTGCTGATAATATCCGCTAAAAGATCGAATATTTCGCTAAATAAATGTTCGCAAAAAGGCGCAATAAGTGGCATTAACGCTGCCATTAATAATATCCCTACAGTTAATGTGACTGGGAAACCGATCACAAATACGGACAATTGCGGCGCCATACGATTAAGCATACCTAATGCAAGGTTAACGGTGAGCAGCAGCGTAATGACCGGCAGTGCCAGCATCAGGCCATTGAGGAAAATGAGTCCGCCAGCCCGCGAAAGGGCCAGAAAGGCGTTGCTGTTAAGAGGTTCACCGCCAATGGGCAAGGTGTGAAAAGTATCGACCAGCAGCGAAATCAGCCATAAATGGCCGTTAAAAACCAAAAACAGCAGCATGGCGAGCATATCCATAATTCGCGCCAGTACGGGCATATTCAGGTTGCTGCCAGGATCGACAAAGGTCGCAAACGACAACCCCATTTGCAGGCCGATAATCTCCCCGGCGGTACGCACGGCGGCAAAGGCGAATTGCATGGTAAACCCCAGCGCAATGCCAATCAGGATTTGCTGAAGCGCCAGCCAAAGGGCGTTAGGCGAAAAAAGCGGAACATCCGGTACCGGAATGGCGGGGGCGATAACCACGGTTATCACCAGCCCGAGCCCCAGTTTGACGCGTTTAGGTACGGTGCGTTCGCTTAATATCGGGGCTGTAGTAATCAGCGCCAGCACGCGCAGCAGCGGCCAGAAATAGAGGCTTATCCAGTGGACCCACTGGTCGCTGGTGATATTGAGCATCAGGATTAGCCGATGATATACGGGATGTTATTGAACAAGGTGCGTACGTAATCAAGTAGCAGATTGAGCATCCACGGCCCGGCGACCACGATAGCGATAAACACGGCGATGATTTTAGGAATGAATGAGAGCGTCATTTCGTTAATCTGCGTCGCCGCCTGCAAAATACTGATAACCAGCCCCGTAATCAGCGCCACCAGCAGCAGCGGCGCAGCCAGCGCCAGTGCGACTTTCATCGCTTCGGTGCCCATCATCATCACGGATTCAGGTGTCATGGCGGGTTCCTGTTAACTGTAAAAACTTTGCGCCAGCGAACCCACCAGCAGTTGCCAGCCGTCGACAAGCACGAACAGCATCAGCTTAAACGGCAGGGCGATCGTGGCGGGCGGTACCATCATCATCCCCAGCGCCATTAACACGCTGGCGATCACCAGATCGATAATCAGGAAGGGAATAAAAATGGTGAAGCCAATCTGGAAGGCGGTTTTCAGCTCGCTGGTCACGTAAGCAGGCAGCAGAATGCGCAGCGGCACCGCTTCCGGGCCTTCAATGGGCGCACTGTTCGCCAGACGCGCAAACAGCGCCAAATCGGCTTCACGCGTCTGACGCAGCATAAACTCGCGCAGCGGCTGTGAACCTTTATCCATCGCTTCCTGCAACGAAATTTTGTCTTCGCTGAAAGGCTGATAGGCGTCGGTGTAAATCTTATCGATGACCGGCGACATAATAAAAAAGGTCAGAAACAGCGCCAGCCCCAACAGCACCTGATTCGGTGGCGCAGAGGGGGTGCCCAGCGCGTTGCGCAGCAGACCGAAGACGATAATGATGCGTGTAAAACTGGTCATCATCAGCAAAATGGCCGGGATAAACGTCAGCGAGGTGATAAACACCAGCGTCTGAACCGGTAGCGACCAGCTTTGACCGCCGCCCGGTAATGGCTGGCTGACCAGCCCCGGCAACTGCGCAAAGGCAGCAGGCGAGAGCAACAACAGCGTGGAGATGAGGACAACGAAAATGCGGCGCATCAGGATCTCCCGGAACGCTTGAGAACATTTTTCATCAATGACGAAAAATCGGCGGTAGCAGGCTGCGTCGTGTGAGTATCCGCTGGCGCGGGCGGCAGCGTGTGCAGCAGGGTGACCTGATTGGCGGTGACGCCCAGCACCAGTCGCGCATCTTCCACGTTCACCACCACCACGCGTTCGCGTTGGCCTAACGAGGCGCTGGCGCTGACTTTCAGACCCTGCATACCTCGCACGTGAGTGCCGCCGAGGCCAAAACGTTTGGCAATCCATGCCCCGGCGAGGATCAGCAAAATAATACCGAGCAGTGCGCCGCTCACCTGAATCAGCGGTGAGGCATCGGGCGCAGACGCGTGCGTGACGGTGGCATGGGTCGGGCTTTTCATGATTAGCGGCTCAGGCGACGCATGCGCTCGGACGGCGTAATGATGTCGGTGATGCGCACGCCATATTTGTCCGCCACTACCACCACTTCGCCCTGGGCAATCAGATAGCCGTTAATCAGGATATCCAGCGGTTCGCCTGCCAGGCCATCCAATGCCACCACGGAACCCTGCGTCAGACGTAGCAATTCTTTGATAGTCATGCGGGTGCGGCCCAGTTCAACGGTCAGCTTGACCGGGATATCCATAATCAAATCGATATCCTGCAACGTACCGCTGACGTCGCCGCCGCCCAGTTGCTGGAACACGGCATCGGCCGCACTTTTGCTGCTGGTGGATTGTTGTTCATTCAACGCTTCAGCCCACAGATCGTCCATTGCGCCGGTATTCTCGTCGGACGGGTTATTCATATCACTCATTTGGGCTGTTCCTCATTCAACGAATTCAAAATCGGGTTAATCAGGTGTTCGACGCGCAAAGCATATTGTCCTTTCACCGTACCGTACTGGCTGGTCAGCACCGGCACGCCATCGACGTGCGCGATAATGCGGTCAGGTTTCTCAATTGGCAGCACATCTCCGGGTTTTAGCTTCAGGATCTGCGACAGTCGCAGTGAAATGTCGGCAAAGTTTGCCACCAGCTCCAGTTCGGAGTGTTGCACCTGGCGCACCAGATTTTCGCGCCAGTTTTGATCTTCACTGCGCGAGTTTTCCAGCGGCGGATTTACCAGCAGTTCACGCAGCGGTTCGATCATGCTGAACGGCAGGCAGATATTGAATTCGCCGGTCAGGTTGCCGATTTCAACGTGGAAGGGCGTGTTGACCACAATGTCGTTGGGCGAGGTGGTGATATTGGTGAATTTAACCTGCATCTCGGAGCGCACATACTCAACTTCCAGCGGGTTAATCGCTTTCCACGCGTCGCGGTAGCCTTCGAGCGCCAGCTTCAGCATGCGGTTAATGACGCGCTGTTCCGTATGGGTAAACTCGCGGCCTTCAACCTTGGTTGGGAAACGACCGTCGCCGCCGAACAGGTTATCCACGGCGATAAACACCAGGCTCGGCGAGAACACGAACAGCCCGGTGCCGCGTAGCGGTTTCAGGTGGATCAGATTCAGGTTGGTCGGCACGGGAAGATTGCGCGCAAATTCATGATACGGCTGGATTTTAATCGCCCCGACCGTAATATCCGGGCTGCGACGCAGCAGGTTAAACAGCCCCATGCGGAACTGACGCGCAAAGCGTTCGTTGATGATCTCCAGCGCCTGCAAACGCTCGCGCACCACACGACGCTGGGTGTTGGGATCGTAAGGGCGAATGTCGTTTTCGCCCGCCACGCCTGCCTGCGGCTCATCGCGATTATCGCTGTCGCCGTTGAGCAGGGCGTCGATTTCGGCCTGTGAAAGAATGCTATCGCCCATGAGGTTATCGCAGAATAAAGGCGGTGTAGAGAACGTCAGTCACGTCCTGCTGCGGATGACCGGCAATAAGCGGCGTGTTCAACGTCTCTTTAATGGCGGCGGCCAGTTTTTGCTTCCCGGCATCGGTCGCCAGCTGCGTGGCGTCCTGACGAGAAAGCAGCAGTAAAAGACGACTGCGCACTTCCGGCAGATATTCATTCAGACGTGCGCGCGTCGCTTCATCTTTCAGACGCAACGTAATGCCGAGATAAAGCACGCGATCCGCATCGCCAAGATTCACCGTAAAGGTATCCAGCGCGAAAAAGACCGGCGCGGCAGGGGGCGGCGTCTCGGTTTTGCTTGCCGTGGCGCTGTGCTGCTGCATCCGCCAGTAGCTGTAACCGGCGGTCGCCACGGCGGCGAGCGTCACGAGGATCAGCAGCGGCAGCCAAATGGCGCGTTTGCGGTTTTTGGTGATAGCGGTGTCGGTCATCTGATGCGGTCTTCCTGTTGCATATACTGCTTATCGTGTGATTATCCCGACTCCCGCGCGGGTCAAAGCGTGGAAAAGACGGGAATAATCACGCTACCTCTGGCGTTTAGGCAAAAATGTCGACTCTGCCATCGCCGCGAGCGGTGGATTGCAACGCAGCAGGGGCGATCAACGTATCATCCTCGTCATCCCCGGATGCCGCGCCGCGCCAGGCCGACTGCTGGCCCGAAGCGTGTTGTTGCTGCTGCTGCCCGGCAAAACTCTCGCTGCTGATATTGCTTTGTCCAAGCTGAATGCCGTTATCGGCAAGTTGTGCGCGAAGCACTGGTAACGCGGCTTCCAGCGCGGCGCGCACGTGGCTGTGTGGCGACACCATTTGAATCTGCGCCTGGTTATCGTCGAGCTTAAGCGAGATATGCACCTGACCGAGATCTTCCGGGTGCAGACGCAGTTCCGCTGTCTGCTGCCCCTGACGTGTGAACAGGGTGATGTGCTGACTGACGCTCTGCTGCCAGTCCGGCGAACCGAGTGGAGCCTGTACGGTTGGGGCCGGTAATGCAGGCGTAGTTTGTGCGGCGACACTGACCAACCCGGAGAACGTTGCCGTTGGGGCCGCTGCGGTTGGCGTGCTGTCGGCTTCTGCTTTCAGGGCAATTGGCGCCAACTGCGGCGAGCTTTGTGCGGCGGCGGGCAGTTCACTGCTGGCGAGTGGCTGCGCGGTATCGTTGCTGGTGGCGTGCTGAGCAAAAGATTTATCACCGCCGCGTTCTGAGACACCGTTCAGGATGGGCATGTTAGTGCCTGCGGTGACCGTCGTTGGTTGTGCAGGTTGCACCGTTGGCAGCATGGCCATCAGCGCGCTCATCCCGGCAAGCGATGCGTCGCTAACGGTTTCGTCGTCATCACTATTCTCCTGCGGTTTGGTGCTCTGAACATCGCTTTTCAGATGCGAGGCCAATTGGCTGAGCAGCGTCTGCGTATCCGTTGTCGTACCGTCCGGCAGTTCGACCGGGATCTTTGCCGTCTCCTGCTGTAACAGCCACTCGGTAATGGAGGTTTTTGCCGTGGTTTTTGCGTCCGCCGGCTCCTGAGAAAGGGCGGCGGTCAGGCTTTTCAGCGGTTTGCTATTGTCACTCCCCAGCGCATCGCTGAGCAGGCTGAGAAAATCCGCCTCGCCGCCCGCCTGCGTGGAAATACCCGGCGTGCCGCTCTCGACGTCCGGGGCTAAAAGCGTGAGCAGGTTAATCATTGCGATTCCTCAAGGTGGCGCGCTGGGCGAATTCATCCATCTTTTTCTGGTCGAGGCGGTTCTCCGCCAGCAGCGTGGCGCTGGCCTGGCGCTCCTGCAACGTCTCCCACGCCTGAAGACGCTGTTTTTTCTCGCGCCAGAAGGTCAGCGCTTGCTCAACTTTATTATTCCATTGCAGCAACTGCTGGCGATGTTGTTCAATCGCGCTTTCCAGCGTCTGAATAAACTGCTGATAGTTTTGCCAGCGCAGGCTGGCAATCCCCTGAATCATGTCGCTGTTGAGGTTGTTTTGATATTCGAGCTGGTAATCCATCAGCATCTGCAATTGTTCTTCTACTTTCTGAAAACCACGACGCATCTCGCCGAGCTTGAGCGCGGCGGTATCCACCTCGTTTTCCGCCAGCTCTTTGAGCGTGGCCAATGCACCTTGTTGCGCCATCTTGCGGTACCTCCTGCTTCATCAGGTTGACGGGAAAATTCGCTCAAGCCCCTGAAGAGAACTCTCCCAGTCGGCTTTTTCCAGAATGCCCTGCTGCAAAAATGCTTCCAGTTGTGGCCACAGGGCGATGGCGCGATCCAGCATCGGGTCGCTGCCTTTGGCGTAAGCGCCAACGCTCACCAGATCGCGGTTACGCTGGAAGCTGGAAAGCAGCTGTTTGAAATGACGTACGCGGGCGTAGTGCGGCTCGCTGATAAGCGCGGTCATGGCGCGACTGATCGAGGCTTCAATATCGATGGCAGGGTAGTGCCCGGCCTCCGCCAGCCTGCGCGATAACACAATATGCCCGTCGAGAATGGCACGCGCCGAATCGGCGATGGGGTCCTGCTGATCGTCGCCTTCGGTCAGCACCGTATAAAATGCGGTCACTGAACCGCCACCGCTGATGCCGTTCCCGGCGCGTTCAACCAGCGCGGGCAGTTTGGCAAAAACGGAAGGCGGATAGCCTTTGGTGGCGGGCGGCTCGCCAATCGCCAGGGCAATTTCGCGCTGCGCCATCGCGTAGCGGGTGAGGGAGTCCATAATTAGCAGCACGTGCAGGCCGCGATCGCGGAAATCTTCCGCCACGCGGGTGGCATAGGCCGCGCCCTGCATACGCAGCAGCGGCGACACATCCGCTGGAGCGGCGATCACCACCGAGCGGGCCCGGCCTTCGCTACCGAGAATGTTCTCGATAAAATCTTTCACTTCGCGTCCGCGCTCGCCAATCAGGCCAACCACAATCACATCCGCCTGGGTGTAGCGCGCCATCATCCCCAGCAGCACGCTTTTACCAACGCCGGAACCGGCAAACAGCCCCATACGCTGCCCGCGACCGACGGTGAGCAGGGCGTTGATGGGCCGCACGCCGGTATCCAGCACATGTTCAATCGGCGTGCGCTGGAGCGGGTTAAACGGGGGGGTAATGAGCGCACCGGTTTCGGTGGTCTCCGGCGCGGGCAGGCCATCGAGCGGTTTGCCGCTGCCGTCAAGCACGCGCCCCAGCAGCGCAGGGCCGAGCGGTAATTGTTTGCCGCTTTGTAACCCGTCGCCGGAGGCATTACGCGCATAGACACGCGCGCCGGGCAAAATGCCTTCCACTTCTTCCAGCGGCATCAGAAACAGGCGCTGACCGTTGAAGCCCACCACTTCGCTTTCCACTTCCTGCGTTTCTGCGCCAAGCTGACGTTCAATAATACAGGTCGCGCCAAGCGGCAGTTGCAGACCGGTGGCTTCCAGCACCAGCCCGGTTGCGCGGGTCAGGCGTCCATAGCGACGTACGGCGGGAAGCTGGGCGATGCGCGCTTCGACGTTATCCAGCGTTGTCAGCCAGCGAGTGAGACGCGCGGTCATCAGCAGGCTCCCGGCGCGGCAAGACGGCAGAGTTCCTGCCAGCGGGTGGCGACGCTTGCATCAAGATCACCTTCATCGGCGCTGACTTTACAGCCGCCAGGATGTAACGTCGGATCGCCTCGCAGCCGCCAGCCGTGCAGGCTTAAGGTGGCACCCAGCACCGCGTCTACGCGAGGAAGATCGTCAGGGTTTACGCGCAGCTGCGGTTTGCCGCTAAACAACGGTTCCTGTTGCAGTAACGCCTGAATCTGTTTAATCAACGCAGAACTGTCGATGGACGTGGTCTCGCCGATGATTTGCCGGGCGGCTTCCAGCGCCATCTGCATCAAACGTGAGGCGATAACGCTATCCATCGCATCCAGCGTATGCTGGAACTCGCTGACCAGTTGCTGCATGCGGGCATGGAGCGGGGCTTGCTCTTGTTGCGCCTGCATCTGGCCTTGTTCAAGCCCTTGCGCCAGACCGTCCTGATACCCCTGCTGCTGCCCGGCGGCGCGGCCTTCCTGCAACCCCGCCTGATAGCCCTGTTCATGGGCCTGTATCTGAATTTGCGCCAGTTGCTGCTGTCGCAACGCCTCTTCGGAAAGCGTCACCGTTTCCGCGTCGGGTTCCTGCTCAGGGATGAATATCTCGTCCTCTGAGGGCGGGGCGAGATCGTCCGGCTGCCAGACTTTCCACGGCGTGGTATCAGACATAGGTGTCGTCTCCGCTGCCAATCACCATCTCGCCGGTTTCCGCCAGACGACGCACAATCAGCAGAATCGCTTTCTGCTCGTTCTCCACCTGCGACAGACGTACAGGGCCACGGTTGGCGAGATCGTCGCGCAGAATATCGGCGGCACGCTGAGACATATTGCGCAGGAACTTCTCGCGCAGCGGTGGTTCTGCGCCTTTGAGGGCGATGAGTAACGATTCGGAGTCCACTTCCTGCAACAGGCGCTGGATGCTGCGATCGTCCACCTCGACCAGGTTTTCGAACAGGAACATCTCGTCGATAATTTTCTGCGCCAGCTCGCCGTCGAATTCACGCACGGCGGTGATAACTGCTTCTTCCTGCTGGGTTTTCATCAGGTTAATAATTTCAGCCGCCGTTCTTACGCCGCCCATTTTGCTGCGCTTAAGATTCTGACCATCAAGCAGACCGTTGAGCACTTCAGTCAGCTCCGCCAGCGCAGCAGGCTGTACGCCGCCGAAGGTGGCGATACGCAGCATCACATCGTGGCGCAGGCGCTCGTCGAACAGCGCCAGAATATCGGCGGCCTGCGCGCGCTTGAGGTGGACCAGGATGGTGGCGATGATTTGCGGATGCTCGTCGCGAATAATATCGGCGGCGCTCTGCGGCTCCATAAAGTTGAGCGTCTCGATGCCGCTGGCGGTTTCGCGGGTCTCGAGAATGTCCTCCAGCAGGCTGGCGGCACGCTCTTCGCCCAGCGCTTTCACCAGCACCGAGCGCAGATATTCGTTGGCGTTGACGCTCAGCGCGGCGTACTGCTCGGCTTCCTGCTCAAACTCCGCCAGCACTTCGGTAAGCTGTTTATTGGAGATCTGCTTCACATTGGCCATCGCGGTACTCAGCTGCTGCACTTCGCGCGCCGACAGGTGCTTAAACACCTCGGCGGCGCGATCTTCACCAATGGTCATCAGCAGAATGACGCTCTTATCTACACCGCTTAATTTACTCATGATCGTTATTCATCCACTGGCGGATGACCAGCGCGACAACGCGCGGATCGTTATCAGACATATCGCGAATACGCTGGCTCATGACTTCCGCCCCCATTCGCTGGTTGGCGCGACGCTGCTGGAGTTGCTCATCTTTACTGAGATGCACTTCCACCGCGTCCTGCGTTTCCTGGACAACGCGCGCTTGCTCGGCGGCGACCTGCGTCTCCTGCTGACGGCGCAGTAACTGTGGACGCACGGCCTTGCGCCACAGCAGCCAGGCGACTAACAGCACCAGTAACCAGCGGCCCAGCGACATCAACTGATCGATAAACGACTGCTGTTGCCAGAATGGCAGTTCACCGCCGGTTTCTTCCGACTGGGTGAACGGTGAGTTGACCACATTGAGGGTATCGCCGCGCTGGCTGGAAAAGCCCATCGCTTCGCGGGTGAGATCGTCAATTTGCTTCATTTGCTCGGCGCTGAGCGCCTGGGTTTTGCCATCCGCCAGCGCGCGATAGTTCACCACCACCGCCACGGAAAGACGCTGGATGTCGCCCACGTTGCGTTTGGTATGGCGAATGGTGCGATCCACTTCGTAGTTACTGGTTTCGTTACGCTGTGTGTTTCGCGGCCCGCCGCTGCTCTGGGTGCTGGTGGTGCGGGTCGTGTTATTGACGGGCGGTGTCGCAATCGGCGCTGACGGCGCGGGCGCAGGGGAGTTTGACAGCGCGCCTGGCACGCCACCCGGGTACGGGCTGCCGATTTGCTCGCTCTCGTTCACCTGACGTGAACGCAGCACGGCCTGGCTGGCGTCGCCGTTCGGGCGATACTGCTCTTCGGTTTGCTCTTTATTATCAAAATCGATCTGCGCGGTGACCTGCGCGTGTACGTTACTGTTGCCCACGATGGGCCCCAGAATGGCTTCGATGCGGCGTTGCACGCGGCTCTCAACGTCGGCGGCGTATTTCAGCTGCGCGTCGTTCAGATCACGGGCATTGGTATTGGATTGCGTGAGCAGATGCCCGCTTTGATCGACCAGCGTAACGTTGCCTGGCGGCAGCCCGGCGACGGAACTGGAGACCAGATGCACCACCGCGGAAATTTGCCCTTCGTCGAGCGCGCGACCCGGTTCAAGATTGACGGTCACGGAGGCAGAAGGGGATTTTTGTTCGTGCACGAACAGCGACGGTTTGGGCATCGCTAAATGGACGCGGGCGCTCTTCACCGGCCCCAGGGTTTCGATGGTGCGCGACAGCTCGCCCTCAAGCGCCCGCTGATAGTTCACCTGCTCGCTGAACTGGCTGATGCCGAACTTCTCTTGATCGAGCAATTCAAAACCGACCGCGCCGCCTTTTGGCAAACCGGCCTGCGCCAGACGCAGGCGAAGTTCATGCACTTTATCCGCAGGAACTTCGATTGCGCCGCCGTTATCCGCGAAGCGGTAGGGGACGTTCATCTGCGTTAACTGGCTGACAATGGCGCCGCCGTCCTGATCGGAAAGGTTGCTAAACAGCGTGCGGTAGTCCGGGCTTTTCGCCCACAGCACCAGCGCAACAACGATAGCCACCGCGGCAGCGCTGGCCACCATCAACGGAATTTTCGGGTTTGCGCGCAGGCGACTGACCCACTCCAGCGTTTTAGTTTGCGGCGTAGTCGTGGCGTTCGCGCTCATTGCGCACCTCGTAAATCCTGAAAGATGGCGTTAAATGTGTACAAAAACAAAGCAGACTCCCGGGCGACGAACACAAAATGACAGCGCTGCCATTATTTGCTGTCGCGGGATTTTCTATGGTCCAAATAACCCGTTTTTTTGCCGCTAATTAACGCCTTTATCTTATTGACAAGATGCTAATCTCTGCTCCATTAACATGTTCAGGGGTGGGTTATGGCAATTCAGGGTATTGAGGGCGTGCTGTCACAGTTACAAATGACGGCCAATGTGGCGCGGAATCAGCAGGTTGATACGCAGTCAACCGTGAGCTTCGCCGGGCAACTGAGCGCCGCTCTGGATCGCATCAGCGATACGCAAAACGCCGCACGCACCCAGGCGGAGAACTTTACCCTTGGCGTACCGGGCGTGGCGCTGAATGATGTTATGACCGATCTGCAAAAATCATCCGTGTCGTTACAGATGGGCATTCAGGTGAGGAATAAAATGGTGAGTGCGTATCAGGAAGTGATGGGCATGCAGGTGTAATTGATGGGTGAGTGCTCGCGGGGTCCCCTCACCCTAACCCTCTCCCACAGGGAGAGGGAACCGATCGAGCACGTTGCTGAATTTCCTGCGTTTTTCACCCTCTCCCTGTGGGAGAGGGCCGGGGTGAGGGGCTAAACCCACTCACTTCTGAATCAAATAGCGAATCGTTGGCCCATCCTGCTGAATATCCAGCACGGTGTAGCCGTAGTTGCGGGCGTCCAGCGGAATGTTATTGATCGACTGCGGGCAGTCGCTGACCACTTCCAGAATTTCGCCTTTTTTCAGCTGCGGCATCGCTTCAAGCGTGGCGACTGCCGGGTACGGGCACGGCTCGCCGACCATATCCAGACGGTAATCAGGCACGATATCTTTCATGCTATCTCCTTCGCCGTGACAACGGCAGACTGATTCTTGCGTTTAAAGAAGTGTTTTTCCCAGCCGATGATCAGCATCAGCGCCGCAAACAACAGAAGGTAAGTCACCAGCAGGCCGCCCGTCGGGCCGAAGGTATTGAGCAGGTTGACTTTATCCCAGTTGGTTGCCAGTGCCGGGGAAATATCATCCCAGTAGTAGGCCAGAATAGTTGAACCGATGACGTTGCCAATGCCCACCCACCAGAAATGTACCTGACCTTCCACCGCGCGATACATCCAGCCGGTTTCGCAACCACCTGCCAGCACAATACCAAAGCCGAACAGCAAACCGCCGATCACTGCATTCGGGCCCGCCCACATGATTTTGGCTTCTGCTCCCAGTTGAACATAACCGAAAATACCGATAGCGCTGGCCGCCATACCGAAGATAATCGCTTTCGCCATATGCGTGCGCCCGGTGATCCACATATCGCGGAAGGCCGAGGTAAAGCAGATTTGCGCGCGTTCAATCAGCAGGCCAAAACCGACGCCGAACAGCATCGCGAGGCCGAGTTTGGGTTTATCGATGGCGGTAAACAGCCCCCAGCCAACGATGCCGATAAACACCAGCATGCCCAGACGGAAGCGGCGACGCGCCTGATCCGGTTTTTGCGTTAACGGCGATGCGGCAGAGACTTTCTGCATTTTTACCGGAATGCGGAACAGCGGCAGCAGGGTGAAGCGCGCGCCGAACCAGGAACCGATCGCGGTTGCCACGGCGAAGAACCAGGCGTGCAGCGAGAACTGAGGGATCCCGGTGAAGAATGCCGCCAGATTACAGCCCATCGCCAGACGCGCGCCGAAACCGGCAATCGCGCCGCCGATGATGGCCTGCAGGATACGCACGCGGCTGCGTGGCATGCGCAGTTTGACGTTATTGGCCCACAGCGCGGCGGCAAAGCAGCCCCCGAACATGCCGATAATCATCATGCCGTCGATGCGGGTCAGCGGGGTGCCGTCGAGGTGAATGAGTTTGTAGTATCCCCACTCTTCAGCGTGAACGCCTGCCAGTTGCAGCAGTTGTCCACCCCAGCGGGTGAATTCGCCAGTCACCGCCCAGAAGGTGCCGGTAATGCCAAAATAATAGGTGGAGAGAATACCGGCAGCGATAACCGCCGGGGCAGGGGCCCAGAATTTGATCAGGTACGCCTGTTTGAAGTGTTGCCAGGTCATGGTGCTAGCCTCTGAACTCAGAAGGATCGAAAGAGCGGGAATTCTACGCTGCTCTATTCATCTGGCGAATGCTTTTTGCGTAAAACCTCGAACAGATCAATTTCAGACAACGGGCGTGAAAGGGTGGCGGGCTTAAGGCTATAATGTCACAATATTTTTTTCTCCGTGTGCAGGATGAATCATGAAAAAATTAGCAATGGTTGCCGCGCTGATGATGCTGGCAGGCTGCGTGCAGGTCGAGAACTATAAAGACGTGGTGAAAGCGCCCGCGCCAGAAGGGCTGGTTGGTTACTGGCAAACGAAAGGGCCGCAGCGTTCGCTGGTCAGCCCGGAAGCCATCGGCAGTTTAATCGTCACCCGCGATGGCGATACGCTGGATTGCCGTCAGTGGCAGCGTACGATTGCCGTGCCGGGCAAACTGATGCTGCGTGGGGATGAGCTGTATAACGTGACCGAAAAACGTGATGTCTATTCCGTCGATCGCGAAAACGGGACGCTGGACTATGATGGCATGACGTTACAACGCGTCGATCGCCCAACCATCGATTGTATCGCCGCGCTGGAGAAAAAACCGCTGGCGAGCGCGTTACCGACAGAGCTGCCAGCCACGCAGCCGGAAACGCAATCCAGCAGCGTGCCTGCGGATATCGTTCCCATCAAATAAGTCTTATCCCGGCGGTTCTCCCGCAGGGTACATTTTACAGCACGTCCTCCAGTACCCACACGCTGACGCTTCCCCCCTTACAGGTGAAGGTTGCGCTGCCCGCGTCGTCGGTCTCAACAATTTCTTCCCGGTTATTGAGGAAATCCTTCCAGCGTTTGTTGCCGTAATTTTCGCCAAGCGTAATGGCTTTCTCGCCATCGTCGCCGTTAGACATGACCACCACACAACCCGGCGCGTCGTCAGTGCCGCTGCGGCTGAAGGCGATACAGTTGGGATGATCGAACCACAGGGTTTGTACGCCGTGGGCGAAGCGCTGGCGAGCGTCGATTAGTTCATGCAGTTGTTCAATCACCGGCATATCGATGGTGTAAGTGTCGCCGTCGCCACCCGTATCTTCGTAGTGCGCGCCGAAAAGATCGGGATAAAAGACGGAAGGCACGCCGTTTTCCCGCAGCAGGATCAGTGCATACGCTAGCGGTTTGAACCAGGCTTCAACCGGGGCCTCCAGCGCCTGAAGCGGTTGGGTATCGTGATTGGCGACCAGCGTCACCGCGTGGAAGGGATCGGCTTCCACCAGCGTGCCGGTGAAAATCTGGCTCATGTCGTAATCCGCGCCCATGCGTGAGGCTTCATGGAAATGCATTTGCAATGGCGCATCGAACAGCATCGTCTGGCCGTCGACCTGATCGATATACTGTTGCAGTTTGTCCACTTCATGCGACCAGTATTCGGCCACAATAAACAGCGGTTTGGGCGCCACTTCCTGAACGTGCTCAATCCACTCCTTATAGAACCAGGCCGGAATATGTTTTACCGCGTCGAGACGAAAACCGTCGCAGTGGGTTTGATCCATCACCCAGCGCGCCCAGTATTTAATCTCTTCGGTGACCGCGTGATTACGAAAATCGATATTTTCGCCCATCAGGTAATCAAAGTTACCCATCTCGTCATCAACCTGATCGTTCCAGCCTTCGCCGGTATAGTCGTTGACGATTTTAAAAATGCCGTCTTCTGTGGGATCTTCAATATGATCGACCCCGCTGAAGCATTTGTAATCCCAGATAAATTTTGAATATTGCCCGGCGCGAACAGGGAAGGTGTAGCGCGTCCAGGCTTCACATTCGACGATCTCTTCATCGATCTGCGTGCGATCGTCTTCGTTAACCCGCTGCACGCGAATGCGCTCTTTCTCATCCGCCCCCATTTTGTGGTTCACCACCACGTCCAGCAGTACGGCAATGTCGTTTTTTTTCAGCGCATCGATGGCCGCCAGCAGCTGGCCTTTATCACCATATTTGGTGGCAACGGTGCCTTTCTGATCAAACTCGCCTAAATCGAACAGGTCGTAGCTGTCATAGCCCACGGAATAGCCGCCGGAAGCGCCTTTATAGGCGGGTGGCAGCCAGATCATATTGATACCAATTTCATTCAGATTCGGCGCAAGCGCCTCAACTTCGGGCCATAATTCGCCGCCCGTGGGATAATACCAGTGAAAGCACTGCAAAAGGGTGGGGTTGCGCATACCTGTTCTCCGTGAAAGGCGACACAAGTACTATAAGTGGGAAATGCGCACGGCGCGAGATTTGCGCAATCTCACGCCGCGAAGGTTAATGGCTGGTGTCGTTACTGCTTTGCGGCACCAGTACATGTCCCCCTTGTTTGCCATACGCGGTCAGTACCGATTTTTGTATGGAGGACTGCCCAACGAGCGTGGCCAGTTCATCCATCCGCAGCTGTAAGCGGCGTTTCACTTCGGCTTCGTTATCCAGCACGGCACGCAGCAGCGGGCGGAGCTGGTCCTGAATGGCGCCCGACGGCGGATTCTGTTGGGTGAGCTCCGCGACCTGATGCACCGCACGCACGTACTCCATCTCGCTGGCGATTAATTCATCCCACAATCCTTCGGTGGCAAGGTGCAGCATCGTTTTGCTTTTCTCAACCAACTGTTGCCAGGCAATATACAAGTGCGGTGCGTGGTTCATTAGACGGCGTCCTGAATCAAGTTAGGCGTAAGTAACGACTCCTTCCAGGCATCTGCGATATTGCGCAGCAAGCCTTCCACTTCCTCAACGGCGGCGACATCGTTATGCAGATTAGCCTGCAACAGGCGTCGTACCATGTAGCTGTACAGCGAAACGAGATTCAGGGTGAGTTCATCACGGCTGTTCTCATCCAGCCCCACTTTCAGGCCGTTGTCGATAATATTGATGGCCTTCGACAGCGAGAGCCCTTTTCCTTCCAGCTGATTGTCCTGCATAAACAGGCGAGCGCGAACCAGCGCGCTGAGCGCCCCATCAAACAGCATGGTCACCAGTTGCGACTGGCTGGCGCTCATGACTGCGCTCTCTACTCCGATTTGTGCGTAGGCCTGCGTGCCTTTTGCGCCGTACATGTCGTCTCCTGCTAATTATTTAGAGTTGCTGCTGGACGTATCGAACTGCTGCGTCAGATAGCTGCTGGTCGAGTTCAGGGAGTTCATCAGCACGTCCAGTTGGGTGAACTGCGCTTTATAGCGCGCCATCATTGTGTCGATACGATCGCTGGCGGCGTTGTACTGATCCGTCAGATTATTCAGGGTTTTACTGACGCCATCTTTCGCCGCCTGGATAATCCCGGTGGTGGAGAGCCAACTGGTCAGGTTGTTGCCGATGGTGGTGGTGACGCCGGTATTTTTGCCGTCACCGATAAACATATCGCCGACGCCGGAGGCATCTTTTTTCAGCGCCGCCTGCAGTTTGTCGGTCGACAGTTCGAGCTTGCCGGTGCTGGCGTCGGTGGTAATGCCAATCTGCGACAACGTTTTGTAATCGGAACTACTGTGAGTATTACCCAGCAGGGTTTTCAGCTGCGTCTGGATCGTGCGCAGCGTGGAATCGCCGAGCAGTGCGCCGTTGCTGGTGTCCTGGCTCTCTGCGCCCGCATCGACGGCGGTGTATTTGGTCAGGCTGCTGAAGGTGTCCTGCAGTGCGTTATAGGCATCTACCCACGCTTTAATCGCGCTTTCCGCTTTCGACGTGTCTTTGGTGATGGTCAGCGTCTGGTTGCCGGTGGTGACATCATTCAGATTGAGGGTGATATCTTCCAGCGCATCGCTGATGGTGTTGCTGCTGTTTTCAATCGGAACGTTGTTGACCGTCAGTTTGGCGTTCTGCGCGGTGACGCTCTCTTCCATGCCGTTGCTGGACGCTTTCGGGTCGTAGCCCATAAAGCTTTGTAAATCCTTGTCTCCGCTCACACTCAGGGTCATCGCGTTGTCGCTGCCCGTATCGTTCGAGGTCACCGACAGGCGATACTGTCCGTTGCCGACGTTGATAATACTGGCGCTGACGCCTGCTTTTGCATTGTTGATGGCGTCGCGAATACCGGTCAGCGAGGAGTTGGCCGCGCTGATATCAATGGTCACCGGATCTTTTCCGCCGCCCTGCTGGATAGTCAGCACGCTGTCGCTGCTGGCAATGGCGGTTTTGGTGTCGGTCTGGCTGTTTTTAGTGGTCAGCGTTTGCGCCTGCGCCAGCTGAGTAATGCTGATGGTGTATTTCCCGGCAATCGCGCTCCCGGTGGTGGTGGCGCTGAACGCGGTGCTGCTGCTGGTGGTGGAGGTGGCGGTAAACAGGTCGGCTTTATTCAGCGCAGAGTTGGCGGTCTTGAAGGTTTCCAGCGCACTTTTTAATGTGCCGTAGGCGCTTAGCTTCGCGGTATATGAACTCTGCTGCGTTGAAATCGGCGTCAGCGTCGATTTTTGCGCCGCTTCAAGACTGTCCAGAATGCCGCTCAGATCCAAACCCGACCCGACGCCCAGCGTTGAAATACTTGCCATTATGAATTCCTTAATCGTGTGACACGTAGAACGAATACCGGGGTTATCGGCGGGATTGGCACAAAGTTTACGATTAATTTTGCTTATTTAATGGCGAGAATAGGACGGTGAGAGGAGAGTATTTCGGCGGCTAGAAAATAATTCTAAAGGTTGTGAGTGACCAGACGATAACAGGTTTGACGGCGACGAAGCCGAAGGGTGGAAGCCCAATACCTAAACCGTAGACTTGAAAACAGGAAAAGAAATCATGGCACAAGTCATTAACACCAACAGCCTCTCGCTGATCACTCAGAACAACATCAACAAAAACCAGTCTGCTCTGTCGACGTCTATCGAGCGTCTGTCTTCCGGTCTGCGTATCAACAGCGCAAAGGATGATGCAGCGGGCCAGGCCATTGCTAACCGTTTCACTTCTAACATTAAAGGCCTGACTCAGGCTGCACGTAACGCCAACGATGGTATTTCTCTGGCGCAGACCACTGAAGGCGCGCTGTCTGAGATCAACAACAACTTGCAGCGTGTGCGTGAGTTGACTGTACAGGCGACGACGGGGACTAACTCTGATTCCGATCTTGCTTCTATTCAGGATGAGATTAAATCACGTTTGGACGAAATTGACCGCGTATCCAGCCAGACTCAGTTCAACGGTGTTAACGTCTTGGCGAAAGACGGCAAAATGTCTATTCAGGTTGGTGCGAATGATGGTCAGACGATTACGATTGACCTGCAACAGATTGATTCAAAAACCTTAGGCCTGGACGGATTTAACGTTAAAAATAACGCAACAGTTACAGCTGGAAATTCAATTACATCCTTTGGCGGCACTAGTGTTCCTGCAACCGTTAATATTGACAACTCCGACTTTGCAACAATCGCATCTTCAATTAAATCTGATGCGGTGGTTAATAAGATCGTCAAAGGTGATGATGACAAATATTATGCTGATGTCTCTTCCGCTTCAGATGGCACCGTTAATGGTCGCTACGCTGTCACGATTCAGGATGATAGTTCTGCTGCTAATCCGGGCAAAGTGACCATTACTGGAACAACTCCGGAAACAACAGTCCAATTCAATGATACAACAGCTATTACCTCCGTTACCAACACTGCAACTGGTGGTGGTACTGGGGTCAACATTTCTGCTGCAACCAAAACTGCATTGGGTAATGATGTATCGCTGGTCAAAATGTCCGACGCTGATGGTAAAGATACTGGCGTTTATGCATTAAAAGCGAATGATGGCAAACTTTACGCCGCGACAGTAGATGAGGCGACGGGTGATGTTGCTTACCAGACCATTAGCTACAAAGACTCTACCGGTGCGGCTAAGAGCGACGTCGCTGTACAATTGGGGGGCGAGGATGGTCTCACCAGTGTTGTGACTGATGCAACATCGGGTAAAACATACAAATCAGCCGATCTGAGTGGACAGGATTTATCTGATGCCAATACAGATATCACTGCTGTGGGTAAAACATCCAGTCCGTTGAAAGCACTGGATGCGGCAATCGCATCTGTTGATAAGTTCCGCTCTTCTCTCGGTGCCGTTCAGAACCGTCTGGACTCTGCTATTACAAACCTGAACAACACCACCACCAACTTGTCTGAAGCGCAGTCCCGTATTCAAGACGCCGACTATGCGACCGAAGTGTCCAACATGTCGAAAGCGCAGATCATTCAGCAGGCCGGTAACTCCGTGTTGGCGAAAGCCAACCAGGTACCACAGCAGGTTCTGTCTCTGCTGCAGGGCTAATCGCCTGATACCTCGCAAACCCCGCTCCGGCGGGGTTTTTCACGTTTCCACTTCCCCGACTGCGCAAATAACCCCTCATTTCACCCACTATTCTCTCAATTAAAAATTATGCAGAAACGGATAATTATGCCGATAACTTAATTAATGCAGGGCTGTTTATCGTGAATTCACTCTATACCGCTGATGGTGTAATGGATAAACACTCGCTATGGCAACGTTACGTACCTCTGGTGCGCCATGAGGCACTGCGCCTTCAGGTGCGATTGCCGGCGAGTGTGGAACTTGACGATTTGCTCCAGGCGGGCGGCATAGGGTTATTGAATGCCGTTGAACGCTACGACGCTCTGCAGGGCACGGCATTTACCACTTACGCAGTGCAACGCATCCGTGGGGCGATGCTGGACGAACTACGCAGCCGAGACTGGGCACCGCGTAGCGTTCGGCGTAACGCGCGTGAAGTTGCGCAGGCGATGGGGCAACTGGAACAGGAACTGGGCCGTAACGCGACCGAAACAGAAGTTGCGCATCGGTTGGGTATTCCCGTTGAAGAGTACCGTCAGATGCTGCTCGATACCAATAATAGCCAGTTGTTCTCCTACGATGAGTGGCGGGAAGAGCATGGCGATAGCGTCGAGATGGTGACGGAGGCAAATCAGCAGGAAAACCCGCTACACCAATTGCTGGAGGGGAATCTCCGCCAGCGCGTGATGGAGGCCATCGAAGCCCTTCCTGAGCGGGAAAAATTGGTGCTGACGCTCTATTATCAGGAAGAGCTAAATCTGAAAGAGATTGGCGCGGTACTGGAAGTAGGGGAGTCGCGAGTCAGTCAGTTGCATAGCCAGGCAATCAAACGCCTGCGCACTAAGCTGGGTAAGCTGGAGTAATGCCGCATAAGAAATGACTACGTGGAGTTTTCATCACTATGCAGCAATTAAAAAGACGGCCACTAAGCCGCTACCTTAAAGACTTTAAACACAGCCAAACACATTGTACTCACTGCCATAAAGCGCTCGATCGGGTGACGCTCGTTCGCCTTGGCGAAATCGTTAACAAACTCGCCATCGCCCGTCTGGATATGCTGGTGGACGAGGAAACATGGTTGCAGCAGCGTGGCGAGTGGGCCGCGCTATGCCGTTTCTGCGGCGACCTGCACTGCAAAGAGCAGAGTGATTTCTTCGATATCATCGGCTTTAAGCAGTTTCTCTTTGAACAGACCGAAATGAGCCCCGGCACGGTGCGCGAGTATGTCGTGCGCTTACGGCGTCTGGGCGAGCATCTGGTTAAAAATAATATTCCCCGAAACCTGCTGCAGAATGGCGCGCCGGATGAGATATTAATTCCCTGGCTGCCGGTGACCAGCACCAATAATTATCGTATTGCGCTACGAAAATATACGCAATTTGTTAATCGGGCTGGCATGGCGCCGGGTCAGAACCTCGCGTATCCCGCGACCTCTGATATATATTAAAACGGAATAGCTTATAACTGTCTGGTGTTTGTCTGTTTTCACAAACGGCCTACACTACAAAAAAAGCAATCTTTTCGGGGGTATAATGAAATTAGCACTTTTCGGTCGTCAGGCACTGATGGGCGTGATGGCAGTGGCTCTGATGGCAGGCGTCAGCGCGAACACGTTTGCAGCGGAAAATCTGCTTAACCAGGTGAAAGAGCGCGGCACGCTGCGCGTTGGTCTGGAAGGCACCTATCCGCCGTTCAGCTTCCAGGGCGACGATGGCAAACTGACGGGTTTTGAAGTCGATTTTGCCAACGACCTGGCGAAACATTTGGGCGTAAAAGCGGACCTCAAACCGACCAAATGGGACGGGATGCTGGCGTCGCTGGATTCTAAACGCATTGATGTGGCGATTAACCAGGTGACCATTTCACCTGAACGTCAGAAAAAATATGATTTCTCTACTCCGTATACCATCTCCGGTATTCAGGCGCTGGTGAAAAAAGGCAATGAAGGTTCCATTAAAACCCCGGCTGACCTGAAAGGTAAAAAAGTCGGCGTGGGTCTGGGTACCAACTACGAAGAGTGGCTGCGTCAGAATGTGCAGGGCGTTGATGTTCGCACCTATGATGATGACCCGACGAAATTCCAGGATCTGCGCGTAGGCCGTGTTGACGCCATTCTGGTTGATCGCCTGGCGGCGCTGGATATGGTGAAGAAAACCAATGACACGCTGGCCGTAACCGGTGAAGCGTTCTCTCACCAGGAATCTGGCGTGGCGCTGCGCAAAGGCAATGAAGACCTGCTGAAAGCGATTGATGGCGCGATCGATGCCATGCAGAAAGACGGCACCATGAAGGCGCTGTCCGAAAAATGGTTCGGCGCTGACGTGACGAAATAATCGAAGTTGCTTAAAAAAGGCGCTAACAGAGCGCCTTTTTTTATTTCCGCGGCAACTGGGTGCATAATCAAGAGAATTTAGTCAGGAGGTTTCATGTCTCTGCAAAACTTAACGCGCTTCCCGCGCCTCGAATTTATTGGCGCGCCGACGCCGCTGGAATATCTGCCGCGTTTTTCCGATTACGTAGGACGCGACATTTTTATCAAACGCGATGACGTCACGCCGCTGGCGATGGGCGGTAATAAACTGCGTAAGCTGGAATTTCTGGCGGCGGATGCGCTGCGTGAAGGCGCGGATACGCTGATTACCGCCGGGGCCATTCAGTCGAACCACGTGCGCCAGACGGCGGCCGTAGCGGCGAAACTCGGCCTGCACTGTGTGGCGCTGCTGGAAAACCCGATTGGCACCACGGCGGAAAACTATCTTACCAACGGTAACCGCCTGCTGCTGGATCTGTTCAATACCCAGGTGGAAATGTGCGACGCGCTGACCGATCCGAACGCGCAGCTGGCTGAACTGGCGACGCGCATCGAAGCGCAGGGTTTTCGTCCCTACGTCATTCCGGTAGGCGGCTCTAACGCGCTGGGTGCGCTGGGCTATGTAGAAAGCGCGCTGGAGATCGCTCAGCAGTGTGAAGGTGCGGTGGCGATTTCTTCCGTGGTGGTGGCGTCAGGTAGCGCAGGCACCCACGCCGGGCTGGCGGTGGGCCTTGAGCAGGTGATGCCGGATGCGGAACTGATTGGTGTAACCGTTTCGCGCAGCGTCGCGGACCAAAAACCGAAAGTGGTGACCCTGCAACAGGCCGTGGCCGAAAGCCTTGAAGTGAGCGCCAGTGCCGATATTCTGCTGTGGGATGACTATTTTGCCCCGGCTTATGGCATGCCGAATGAAGCCGGCATGGAAGCGGTGAAACTGCTTTCTCGCCTCGAAGGTATTCTGCTGGACCCGGTTTATACCGGTAAAGCGATGGCCGGGCTTATCGACGGTATTACACAGAAACGCTTTAAGGATGAAGGGCCGATTCTGTTTGTTCATACGGGCGGCGCGCCTGCGCTCTTCGCCTATCATCCGCATATCTAACGTAGAAAAAGACTTATGCAAGAGAGTATACAACTGGTTGTTGATTCGCTGCCCTATCTGCTCAAAGGCGCGGTGTTCACGCTGCAATTGAGTATTGGCGGCATGTTTTTTGGTTTGGTGCTGGGGTTCCTGCTGGCGCTGATGCGCATGTCGCAAGTCTGGCCGGTGCGCTGGCTGGCGCGATTCTACATCTCCATTTTTCGTGGAACGCCGCTTATCGCGCAGCTGTTTATGATTTACTACGGCCTGCCGCAGTTTGGTATCGAATTAGATCCTATCCCGTCGGCGATGATTGGTCTGTCGCTGAACACGGCGGCGTATACGTCTGAAACGCTGCGCGCGGCGATCTCTTCAATCGATAAAGGCCAGTGGGAAGCTGCCGCCAGTATCGGGATGACGCCGTGGCAAACGCTGCGTCGGGCGATTCTGCCGCAGGCTGCGCGCGTTGCGCTGCCGCCGCTGTCGAACAGTTTTATTAGCCTGGTAAAAGATACGTCTCTTGCGGCAACGATTCAGGTGCCGGAGCTGTTCCGTCAGGCACAGCTGATCACGTCGCGTACGCTGGAAGTGTTCACCATGTATCTCGCGGCATCGTTGATCTACTGGGTGATGGCGACGGTACTCTCCTCGCTGCAAAACTACTTTGAAAATCAGCTTAACCGCCAGGAGCGTGATCCAAAATGAGTGCCATCGACGTAAAAAACCTGGTGAAAAAGTTCCATGGCCAGACGGTGCTTCATGGCATCGATTTGCAGGTGAACGAAGGGGAAGTGGTGGCGATTATCGGGCCGAGCGGCTCGGGGAAAACCACGCTTCTGCGCAGCATTAATTTGCTGGAGCAGCCGGAGGGCGGCACCATTCGGGTGGGTGATATTACCATCGACACGGCAAAATCCATCAGCCAGCAGAAGAGGTTAATTCGCCGTCTGCGTCAGCATGTGGGATTTGTCTTCCAGAGCTTCAATTTGTTTCCCCATCGGACGGTACTGGAAAATATCATTGAAGGCCCGGTGATTGTTAAAGGTGAAAATAAGGCTGAAGCCAGCGCGCGCGCGCGTGAATTGCTGGCGAAAGTGGGACTGACCGGGAAAGAGGGGAGCTATCCGCGCCGCTTGTCCGGCGGTCAGCAGCAGCGTGTGGCTATCGCCCGTGCGTTGGCAATGCGCCCGGATGTGATTCTGTTTGATGAGCCGACGTCTGCGCTGGATCCCGAACTGGTCGGCGAGGTGCTGAACACCATTCGCCAGTTGGCTCAGGAGAAACGCACCATGGTTATTGTGACGCACGAGATGAGTTTTGCTCGCGATGTCGCCGACCGCGCCATTTTTATGGATCAGGGACGCATTGTGGAGCAGGGCGAGGCGAAAGCGCTGTTTGCTAATCCACAGCAGGCGCGTACCCGTCAGTTCCTCGAAAAATTCCTCATGCAATAAGCCGTAATCAATTACCGTCCTTAACCTAAATCAGGACGGTAATTGTCCTGCCCTCCCGCAGACTTGCCTGACATATCTCAGCCCCGCAGTCGAAAATTAAGTTAATTTTGCGAGAATGTAATATTTTATACATATAAGCACTGTTTATGTGTTAGTTTTCTGTACTGATAAAAATAATTCTCAATAAGAGGCTTTCTCGTTCGTTATGAGGGACAGTGACTTTTTCAGTTGGCGGCGGGAGATGCTGCACCGTTTTCAATCCGCATCGACCAGCGATCAAATTTATACGCTTCTGCAGCAGCAAACCGAACTCCTTGAATATGACTTCTTCTCGCTGTGCGTGCGCCATCCGGTGCCATTCACGCGACCTAAAATTTCACTTTATACCACTTATCCTGACGCCTGGATGTCGCATTACAAAGCGGCGAATTATCTGGCAGTCGATCCGGTACTGAAGCAAGGTAATTTCCGTCTTGGACATTTACGCTGGGATGATGCGTTATTCTGTGAAGCCCAGGAGCTGTGGGATGCCGCACGGGACCATGGTCTACGCACCGGCGCGACACAATGCCTGATGCTTCCTAATCATGCTCATAGTTTCTTTTCGGTATCACGAACTCACGCCACAGAAGCGGGTCCGCATAGCGATGAAATAGAACTTCGGCTGCAAATGTTATTAGAGATGAGTTCCCTTGCGCTATTACGCGTAGAAGATGAAATGGTCATGCCGAGGGAGATGAAGTTCAGTAAACGTGAACTGGAAATACTACAATGGACGGCAGAAGGTAAAACATCGGCGGAGATTTCGATGATTCTGTCAATTTCCGAGAATACGGTGAACTTCCACCAAAAGAATATGCAGAAGAAATTTGATGCGCCCAATAAAACGCAGATTGCCTGTTATGCGGTGGCGATTGGTCTTATCTGACTCTGCTTAAGGTTCTGCGTGTCAGACTGGAAACCGGCTGTAGGCATTGCTTACAGCCGGTTTTTTATTACTGGCGGTAAGCTTGTTTAATTTGCTTAACGGTGCTGGAAAATACAGCAGACTGGGCTTCATCTTCCAGCAGTGCAATTTGCTTTTCCATTTTGAGAATCACGCGGCCTGCATCTGCCTGACCCATGGCCTGTAGCATCAGAGTCAGCATGGCTTTCAGACAGGATACCTCCTGGGCCAGGTGTTGGTTATTCTCCGCGGTGGAAAAATCAGGTGTGCTCATTTATTGCCTCGTATGAATTCTGCGCTGGTGCGCGATACTGGATAGTGAAGGGCGCGAAGTATACCACAAGCCAGTAGAAAAAATGGAGTGCTTGTTTTTTACCCGCTACTTTCACCTTTCCTGATAATTAAAAATGACCAGAACAGTGATTATGCACACAAAATGTTTAAATCTGGTTCTCTCATCGTTAATTATTGTTACATATTATATTGCGTATTTCTCATCTGCGAAAAATTGTCCATATACGGACAAATTGCGCAGGAAGTTGTAAAAAGAGCGCTTTGCATCTCACTGTTTTTAAGAGCTTTCCAGCAGATGTACATTCTAATTTCCAAAAACGAGATCAAAATCGACGCTGTGACACTTTTAGACTTTCAAAATTGATATAAAACCCGGTACTATGGGGGTGAATTAAGAGGCAGTAGCGTTATCCCTATTCTGGAGATTATTCCTTTGATCAACGTCCTTCTTGTTGATGACCACGAACTGGTGCGCGCAGGGATACGACGCATTCTCGAAGATATAAAGGGTATTAGGGTCACCGGTGAAGTTAACTGCGGCGAAGATGCTGTTAAGTGGTGCCGCGCTAATCCCGTTGATGTTGTACTAATGGATATGAACATGCCGGGCATCGGCGGCCTTGAGGCCACGCGTAAGATTGCGCGCTCTGCGGTTGATACAAAAGTGATTATGTTAACCGTTCATACCGAAAATCCGCTCCCCGCCAGGGTTATGCAGGCAGGGGCGGCTGGCTATTTAACCAAAGGGGCAGCACCGCAAGAAGTGGTGAATGCCATCCGCTCTGTATTCTCTGGCCAGCGCTATATCGCATCTGATATTGCGCAACAGATGGCCCTGAGTCAGATTGAGCCGGAAAAAACAGAATCGCCATTCGCCAGTTTGTCTGAACGCGAATTGCAGATTATGCTGATGATCACCAAAGGCCAAAAAGTAAATGAGATCTCAGAGCAGTTGAATCTGAGTCCCAAAACGGTGAATAGTTATCGCTATCGCATGTTCAGTAAACTGAACATTCATGGCGATGTCGAGCTGACTCACCTGGCAATTCGCCATGGTCTGTGTAATGCGGAGTCGTTAGCAAGTCAGTGAGTGAAGTTTTTGATTCGAAAGCCTTCCTGAAAACGGTCACCAGCCAGCCCGGCGTCTATCGCATGTACGATGTCGGCGGCACCGTTATTTACGTCGGTAAAGCCAAAGATCTTAAAAAACGCCTCTCCAGCTATTTTCGTCGCCAGGTCTCTTCCCGTAAAACGGAAGCGCTGGTGGCGCAAATTGCGCAGATCGACGTGACCGTGACGCACACGGAAACCGAAGCGCTGCTGCTGGAACACAACTACATCAAACTCTATCAGCCGCGTTACAACGTGCTGCTGCGTGATGATAAATCCTATCCCTTTATTTTCCTGAGCGGTGATACTCACCCACGGCTGGCGATGCACCGTGGCGCGAAGCATGCGAAAGGGGAATATTTTGGCCCGTTCCCTAACGGTTACGCTGTGCGGGAAACGCTGGCGCTGTTGCAAAAAATCTTCCCGATCCGTCAGTGTGAAAACAGCGTCTACCGCAACCGCTCGCGTCCCTGTCTGCAATACCAGATTGGCCGCTGCCTTGGGCCCTGTGTGGCCGGGCTGGTAAGCGAAGAGGAGTACGCGCAGCAGGTTGACTATGTGCGTCTGTTCCTCGCCGGGAAAGACGATCAGGTGTTGACGATGCTTATCGCGCGGATGGAAAAAGCCAGCCAGGCGCTGGAGTTTGAAGAGGCAGCGCGCATTCGCGACCAGATTCAGGCCGTGCGACGCGTGACCGAGAAACAGTTTGTCTCGAATAACGGCGATGACCTCGACGTTATCGGCGTCTCGTTTGAGGCAGGAATGGCCTGCGTCTATGTGCTCTTTATCCGTCAAGGTAAAGTGCTGGGCAGTCGCAGCTACTTCCCGAAAGTGCCTGGCGGTACGGAGCTGGACGAAGTGGTGGAAACCTTCGTCGGTCAGTTCTACTTCCAGGGCAGCCAGATGCGTACTCTGCCGGGGGAAATCCTGCTCGACTTTGCGCTCAGTGATAAAACACTGCTGGCCGATTCCTTATCTGAGCTGGCCGGGCGACGCATTCACGTTGAAACCAAACCGCGCGGCGACCGCGCACGATACCTGAAACTTGCTCGTACCAACGCGGCGACGGCGCTCACGACTAAACTTTCGCAACAGTCCACAGTGCATCAGCGCCTGAAAGCGCTGGCGACACAGCTGGAGCTGCCCGAGATCAAGCGTATGGAATGTTTTGATATCAGCCATACGATGGGGGAACAGACCGTGGCCTCCTGCGTGGTGTTTGATGAGAACGGGCCGCTGCGCGCCGAGTATCGTCGCTACAACATCACTGGCATCACGCCGGGCGATGACTATGCTGCGATGAACCAGGTGCTGCGACGTCGCTATGGCAAAGCTATAGAAGAGAGTAAGATCCCGGATGTCATTTTGATCGACGGCGGGAAAGGGCAACTGGGCCAGGCAAAAGCCGTTTTTGCCGAACTTGATGTCACGTGGGATAAAAACCATCCCTTACTGCTCGGCGTGGCGAAAGGCAGCGACCGTAAAGCAGGGCTTGAAACGCTGTTCTTCGAACCAGAAGGTGAGGGCTTCAGCTTACCGCCAGATTCACCTGCGCTGCACGTTATCCAGCATATTCGTGACGAATCACACGATCATGCGATTTCCGGGCACCGTAAAAAACGCGCTAAAGTAAAGAGCACCAGTACGCTGGAGACTATCGAAGGCGTCGGGCCGAAGCGTCGCCAGATGCTGCTCAAGTACATGGGCGGCCTACAGGGCTTGCAGAATGCCAGCGTAGAAGAGATAGCAAAAGTTCCGGGTATCTCACACGGCCTGGCAGAAAAGATCTTCTACTCGTTGAAACATTAGGGGCTCTGTAGCAACATAGGGCTAATATTTACTAACAACAGATAGTTACCTTGCATGCAATATAATATTCCTACGTTGCTTACCCTGTTCCGCGTCATCCTTATCCCGTTCTTTGTGTTGGCGTTTTATCTCCCGTTTGTCTGGGCGCCGTTCGCCTGCGCGCTTATCTTCTGTATTGCCGCCGTGACCGACTGGTTTGATGGCTACCTGGCGCGTCGCTGGAATCAGAGCACGCGTTTTGGCGCATTCCTTGACCCGGTTGCCGATAAAGTGATGGTGGCTATCGCCATGGTGCTGGTGGTTGAACACTACCACACGTGGTGGGTGACGCTGCCGGCTGCTATTATGATTGGCCGTGAAATCATTATTTCCGCCCTGCGTGAGTGGATGGCAGAACTGGGTAAACGCAGCAGCGTGGCAGTCTCCTGGATCGGCAAAGTGAAAACCACCGCGCAAATGGCAGCCCTGGCGTGGCTGCTGTGGCGTCCAAATGAGTGGGTTGAGTGGGCCGGTATCGTGCTGTTCCTGTTTGCCGCGGTGCTGACGCTGTGGTCAATGCTGCAATATTTGAACGCTGCGCGTGCAGATTTGCTTGAACAGTGATCGTTTCGGCGTAATTTTCAGCAAACAACACCAGGATGCGAAAAATACCGTTGACTCAGTGCGTCAGATAAGTAGAATGCAACGCATCGAACGGCAGCACTGATTGCCAGACGATAGCAAAATCAAGTGGTTAGCAAATCAACTTGATGATGCGGGAATAGCTCAGTTGGTAGAGCACGACCTTGCCAAGGTCGGGGTCGCGAGTTCGAGTCTCGTTTCCCGCTCCAAATTAAAGCATCGGCAGTTGCGGGTGTTAAGTTTTAAAGGCGCGTTAGCAAAGCGGTTATGTAGCGGATTGCAAATCCGTCTAGTCCGGTTCGACTCCGGAACGCGCCTCCACTTTCTTCCCGAGCCCGGATGGTGGAATCGGTAGACACAAGGGATTTAAAATCCCTCGGCGTTCGCGCTGTGTGGGTTCAAGTCCCACTCCGGGTACCATGGGAAAGTAAAGAATAATCAAAGCAATAAGCAGTGTCGTGAAACCACCTACGGGTGGTTTTTTTGTATCTGTTTTTCTTTGCTTCCATTTATCCTGCTCTCCCTCAATACTTGTCTGAACGCTCCCTTATAAACGTGATGAGATCAAAAATGAAAACAGGACCCTTAACCGAAAGCGAGCTGGAATGGCTGGATGAGACCATCGATAAACATTCGACGGATAAATCCATCCTCGACGTTTCCGAGCTGGACGGTATGCTGACGGCAATTCTTTCCTCACCGCAAGACATTGAACCTGCGGACTGGCTGGTGGCCGTATGGGGCGGGGCGGATAGCGTGCCGCGCTGGTCGGCAGATCGCGAGCGTGATCATTTCATCAACCTCACGCTGCAGCATATGGGTGATATCGCCGAGCGTCTGAATGACTATCCCGATCAGTTTGAACCCCTTTTCGGCACGCGCGAGGAAGAGGGCCAGGAGCTGACCGTTGTTGAAGAGTGGTGCTATGGCTATATGCGTGGTGTGGGCTTAAGCGACTGGTCTGGTTTACCGCCAGCGTTACAGGAAGAGCTGGATGCCATCGCGCTGCACGGCGATGAAGAGAAAGCAGCGGCGCTTGATAACTTCACTGCTGACGAGTATCTGGCAAGCATCGATAAGATTCGCCCGGCGGCGCTGATGCTGCATGGTTACTGGATGGCGCATCCGAAAGTGGCGCCCGTGCAGCAGCCAATCAGAAACGATGGGAAAGTGGGGCGTAATGACCCATGCCCGTGCGGCAGCGGTAAGAAATACAAACAGTGCTGCGCCAATAAATGAAAAAATGCCGGGAAAATTACCCGGCATTTTTTTAGCCCACGGCAGGCAAAAGGTTTGCCGCTATCGCTACCTGTATCGCAATCACCGCAATTCCACAGGCAAACACGAACCATAACGCGGGTGTGCCGCCAGTGACGCGATATCCCCCTTGTGGGTGATGTTTACGGCTCTGCATCGTCAGTAGTGACGGGATAATCAGTGCCAGCACCGCCAGTGCAACACCCGCGTAACCCAGCGCCATCACAAAACCGCGCGGATAGAAAAGCGCGAATGCCAGCGGCGGCAGGAAGGTGATGCCACCCGTTTGCAGGCGGCCACGCACGCCATTCTGACGCTGGAACAGATCTGCCAGGTAATCAAACAATCCCAGAGCAACGCCGAGGAAAGAGGTCGCCAGCGCCAGATCGGCAAACAGGTGTACGGCCAGCTCAACGTGGGCCGAAGCCACCACCGCGCGAATGGCTTCCAGCAGACCGTTCAGCCCGGTATGTTGTGCCATCAACCCGGCAAAGACGCCAGACTCAATGCTGCCAAGCGTCGCCAGCTGCCAGAAGAGATAAGCGACCAGCGGAATGAAGCTGCCAATCATAAACACGCGGCGCAGCTTGCGAATGTCGCCATTCATATAGCTTACAATGCTGGGTACACTGCCGTGGAAACCGAATGAGGTAAAAATCACCGGAATTGCCGACAGCGCCAGCCCCTGCTGCAACGGTAGGGTTAACAGATTGATTTTATGAATATGCGGCAGCAAGAGCGCCAGCATGACCACCAGAAAAATAATCTTGGCGCTGAACAGGAAGCGGTTGAAAAGGTCGACCAGCGATGTACCAATGCAAATCACCGTGCCGCCGATTGCCGTAAACAGTAGTACGCCAATGGCGGGCGGCATATCAACCGAGAACCACTGGCTGAGGCTGGAGGCCAGTAGTTCACCCGCGCCGCTGATGTAGGCGGCAGTCAGGGCGTACATTAAAAATAACATGCTGAAACCCGTTACCCACTGACCATAGCGACCCAGATAACGTTGTGCCAGGGAGCCCAGGCCGGTATCGGCAGGCACGTGTTGATACACTTCCAGCAGCAGGAGGGCGGTGTAGCACATCAACGCCCAGAGCCCAATTAACAGCACCAGCGTCACGCCAAAGCCAACGCCCGCCGCTGCCAGCGGCATCGCCAGCATCCCTGCACCAATCGTGGTGCCCGCTACGATTAAAATACTCCCCAGGGTACGGTTCTTCACGCTTTCCTCTGCTACAGCACGCATATACGACACAAATATGTCGCGCAGGTTATGTGAAAGCAGACGATTCGTCAAATCGCGATTACAGTCCGTGTAATAAAAAGTTTACGAGTGCGGTGGGAGCCGAAAGTCTGCGCTAGCGCAAAACAGGTAAGTCAAATGCAGGTTATTGTGCGGTTTTTAGCGGAGGCATTATGGAATCTATTCACGGTCATGAAGTACTGAATATGATGATCGCATCGGGTGAGTCTTATTCAACAGAAAGTTTGGTGGCGGCGATTGAAAGTCGTTTTGGCGAGAGTGCGCGTTTTCATACCTGTTCGGCAGAGAATATGTGTGCGGCTGAGTTGGTGGCTTTTCTGGAGAAAAAAGGCAAGTTTATTCCGGTGGACGCGGGCTTCACAACGGCGGAAAGTAAAATCTGTCGACATTAATCAGCAGCGGCGAATTAACGCCGCTGCCTGTTAATTAATTCTGCGTATCGAGCGTAGAAAGCTCTTTATCAATAAAGTAGAGGCCTTCACCGCTTTTACCGGCGAGGGTCAGTTTATCAATCACAGATTTAAACAGTTTCTCTTCTTCGTGCTGCTCAGCCACATACCATTGCAGGAAGTTAAAGGTTGGGTAATCCTGATTGGTCATCGCGGCATGTGCCAGCTCATTGATTTTAGACGTGATCAGCTGTTCATGCTCGTAGGTGGCACGGAACAGATCGTCCAGCGATGCATATTCTGCCACCGGCGAGGCGACGCTGTTGATGCAGGGTAGGCTACCGGTATCGGTCAGGTAATCGAACAGACGCTGCATATGCTGCATCTCTTCTTGTGCGTGGCGTCGCAGAAATGCCGCAGCCCCTTCAAAACTATTGAAGCTGCACCAGGCGCTCATCTGTTGGTAAAGAAGGGAGGAATAAAGCTCGAGATTCATTTGTTGGTTTAATTTCTCGATCATTTCCGCTTTTAACATTGTCAGGCTCCATAAAGGCGTTAATTAATTATGGAGGAACTATAAGTTGTTATTAAATTATTTGCAAAAGGTAAAAATAAAAATTTTTATTTAATAATGCGAATGGGAATAAAACGCATTGGCATAATAATATCGCCGGGATTTATTCCGGCGTATAATTTAATTCCAGGCCGGCGCAACTGGCGTAACGGCGATCCCCCTGCACTGATACTGCAGCGTCACGCTTTCATTAATACATAATGGCCCGCTGCTGCTGACGCAGGTGGTAATTGGCTGTCCATAGGCAAAGGCAGTGGCATAGCCCATTTGCTGGCAGGCATTGGTCGCGGTGCCGTTAACAACATAGTCGTCGGTTTTCGCGTTCTGCAACATCGCCTGGCCATACGTCAGCCGTACGATCCCGCTGGTCGCATCTATTTCGCTTACGGCAGCCTGTCGGTGGACGCTACAGGCTGAAAGCACCAGCACGATAGCGCTAATCGGGAAAAGAGTTTTCATGGTAGTACTCGGGGCAATCTATCATTGCTCTATCCTGGCATAGACAAGCGCGGGTAATCCCTCGAATAAAGACGATAACGTTGCCTTCTTAAGGCGACGATTTCCCATCGGGCAAGCAAAAATGTGAGCCTTGCTGTGAATTTTAAAACCATTTTTCATAAAATTTGAAAGTATGTTTGCAAGGTTGTAAGGTTGATACATTGTTATCGTACCCTTGCGGGAGACGCCCGCGCTGCATTCAGGAGAGGAAAGAATGAAAATTGCACTGATGATGGAAAACAGCCAGGCCAGCAAAAACGCCATCATTCATAATGAATTAAAAGCGGTTGCCGATGAAAAAGGATTCCCGGTTTTCAACGTAGGTATGAGCGATGAAAACGACCATCATCTGACCTACATTCACCTGGGTATCATGGCCAGCATCCTGCTGAATTCCAAAGCGGTTGACTTCGTGGTGACTGGCTGCGGTACCGGCCAGGGCGCGCTGATGTCTCTCAACATCCACCCGGGCGTGGTGTGCGGCTACTGTATCGACCCGGCTGATGCCTTCCTGTTCGCGCAGATCAACAACGGTAACGCGCTGTCGCTGCCGTTCGCGAAAGGGTTCGGTTGGGGCGCAGAACTGAATGTGCGCTTTATCTTTGAAAAAGCGTTCACAGGTCGCAACGGTGAAGGCTATCCGCCAGAGCGTAAAGAACCGCAGGTGCGTAACGCGGGCATTCTGAACCAGGTCAAAGCCGCAGTGGTGAAAGAAAATTATCTGGATACGCTGCGCGCCATTGACCCGGAACTGGTGAAAACAGCCGTTTCTGGTCAGCGTTTCCAGCAATGCTTCTTCGAAAACTGCCAGAATAAAGAGATCGAAGCGTTCGTGCGCCAGATCCTCGGCTAATTCTGCATGATATGAAAATCCCCACCTGCGTGGGGATTTTTGTTTCTACGCCTTCACTTTTCTGGATACCGACACACCGGCATCTTTAGTCAGCCGTAGCGTATCCATCATCCCAATCAGACAGATCAGGGCGATAAACACAAACGCCAGTCTGAAGCTTATCCCCGGCATTGCGCCGAGCGCCAGCACCTCGCTGACTTTCTCCCCCAAACGAATACCGATTGCCCCGAGAGTGATGCCAAGCCCAATGGCTAACTGACTGGCAGTGCTGAACAACGTATTGGCATAACTCATCTGCGGGCCTGGCACGTCGGCAAAAGCCAGGGTGCTCACGCCGGTGAACTGGATGGAACGGAATACGCCGCCTAAATAAAGCACCAGTAATATGGCCCATACGGGCGTTTGTGGTGTTAAAAAGGCGCAGGCGGTCAGGGCCAGCACGTTCAATGCGCCATTGATCAGCAAAAGGCGGCGGAAACCCAGCCAGCGAATCAACGGCGTGGTAGCGGGTTTGATGGTCAGGTTGCCGACGAATACCGCCAGCACCAGCAGGCCGGAATGGAATGGGTCCATCCCAAAACCGACCTGAAAAAGCAGCGGCAGCAGGAATGGCACCGCACTGATTGAGGCGCGGAACAGCGATCCGCCGTACATCGTGACCCTGAAGGTCGGGACCTTCAGCGCATCCAGGCGGATCATTGGCCATTTTGCCCGCCGGAAATGATACAGCGAGTAATAAAACGCCAGCCCGCCAATAACAAACAGTGTCAGCACCAGCCCGCTCTGCATGCTCTGTCCGCCCAGCGCCTCCATGGCGCATACCAGGCTCACCATCGCCACCGACGTGGCGAGAAAACCGGGCAGGTCAAAGGGGCGGCGTTCGTCATCGCGTATATCGGGAATGATACGTAGCGACAGCAAAATGGCGATAATACCCAGTGGAACGTTAATAAAGAAGATCCACCGCCAGTCCGCGACGCTGGTGATAAACCCGCCCAGCGGCGGCCCGATAATTGGTGCGATGAGCGCAGGCCAGGTTAGCGTGGCGATGGCCGTAATAAGCAGATGTTTTGGCGTGGTACGCAAAACCGCCAGACGCCCAACGGGCACCATGAGCGCGCCGCCCATCCCCTGAAGAATGCGCATGGCGACGAAACTGTCGACAGTGGTCGCCAGGCCGCAAAATACGGACGCCAGAGTAAAAATAGCCAGCGCCAGCGTGAATATTTTTCGGGCGCCGAATCGGTCGGCTATCCAGCCACTGGCAGGGATGAGTACAGCCAGCGTAATCAGATAGGCGCTGATACCAATGTTAAGATCGACGGCGTCAACGCCGAAACTTTTGGCCATGTCGGGCAGGGCGGTGGCGATCACGGTGCCATCAAGAAACTCCATAAAAAACGCGCCAGCAACCAACAGAGCAGCGGGCGACAGGCCGCGCCCGTTTTGTGCCTGGAGAGGCTCACTCATTTCTGTTTTACCCTATCAAAATAATCTGCAAATTTTATAATTTAAGTTTTAAGCTAAGTAACGGATTTGTTTCAGATAATAGGTCTTTATCGCCATTTGCTGAAAAAATAAACGTGATGTACATCTCGTTTTGGTTGATTTTTGTGATGAATGTCATACTATGTGTCAAAAGACAATAACACCTGCGTAACAAAATAGGAGCATCACAATGAAACAACGCATGCGCAAAATCCTCAAAAGCATGTTCGAGAACTATTGCAAAACCTTCAAAGACGTACCGCCAGGCGCTATGTTCTGATAAAAAAACCTGCCACGGCAGGTTTTTTTATGTCTGTAAGGGGCGCGCTTCGGTCCTTTCGGGTACCATAGTACCCCTAAATGTTAAGGAGCGTATATGTCCCAGAACCTGACTGCTGATGAAGAACTGGTATCCGACGTGGTAGCCTGCCAGTTGGTCATTAAGCAAATTCTTGATGTCATCGATGTCATCGCCCCCGTCGAAGTGCGTGAGAAGATGTCCACTCAGCTGAAATCTATCGATTTCGCCGGGCATCCGTCAGCTGACCCGGTCACGCTGCGCGCCATCCAGAAAGCGATTGCCCTGATTGAGCTGAAGTTTACACCGCAGGGTGAAGCACACTGATTGGGTAATTGAGACGTGATTTGCAACCGGCAGGTTTATGCTGCCGGTTGTAGAGCGGGGGAGGGATTAGTGCGCCTGGTGGTTCACTACGTTCAGCAGGTGCTGATCGGTTTGTTGCATACACAGGCCCGCTTTATTCGCACTGCGTACTTCTTCAAGAATCGCCTGAAGTAAAACCCCATCCTGCTGCTGCTCTTCTTCAAGATTGGTTAAGAAGCTCAGCGTGCTGTCGTCGCGCAGAACCTTCGCTTGTTCAGCCAGCTCAGAAAGAGTATTGCTGCGCTGATTATACTCTTCAATGGTTTTCAGGAAGAGTTCTTCGAGTGAGGCACACTTCTCTTCGTGCGGCTCGATGGCTTTCACTACCGGGTACCCGCCGGATTTCTTCATGTAATCAAACACGCGCATCATTTGCGTGACGCTGGTTTGTGCCTGTGCGCGAAGAAACGTTGCGGTGCCGTTGAGACGTTGTTCGGAACACCACTCGCTCAGACGGAGATAGAGATTCGATGCGTAAAACTCAAGGTTCATTTGAGTATTCAGTTTTTGAACCATTCCTGGGACTGCCATACCAATATCCTTATTTCCTGGAAGGGACAACTCGCGTTAACAATCGGGATTCTTACTTTTCATCATGACGCTACGATTAAGTAGCGTAAATTAATGCAAGTTTAAATCGCGCTATTTACGCGTCAGAGAACAATGACAGAATGTAATATTCGACGACCTCTGAATGTGACCGATGTACGATTCCTGAATCGGCTCCAAAAATAATACCGCGCGTCACCATCTAAGAAAACTCTTAAGTTTGTTCATTTACGTTTTGTTACAACTATATTCCAGAAAAGGATTATGCCTGCGCATGTTACCGTAATGAATTATTACAGCTATATGATTTGTATGGTGAATATATTAAGGCTCATCTTTATTTGTGATCGCGTTAGCATTTTTCGTGGACGATCACATAAACCTGTTTTACTGCTTGCCAGGCATTACGTACTATTCGTAGAATAAAATGAAACAGTGGTTTATTTTTGTTTGTTTATTTTGTGAGTCAGGCAAACAGTTCAATAGCCAGTAAATTGTTTTAGATCATTTTTGCCAGTGGTGAGGCAGATTGGTTCGTGCGCAATTATCCGGCCAATCCCCGATTACGATAAAACAGGAGTTACAATGAAACAGGTTGCCGTGCTGTTAGCACCCGGGTTTGAAGAAGGTGAAGCGATCGTCACGATTGATATTCTGCGTCGTTTGCATCTTGAGGTTGAACTGGTGTCCTGCGCTGAATCGCGTGCGGTGGTGAGCTATCACGATATCCCGATGGTGGCGGATGCCACGCTTGCAGAACGCATGGATAAAATCTACGACGCTGTGATACTGCCCGGCGGGCCGCAGGGCAGTGTGAATCTCGCGGCAAATAAAGACGTGGTGAAGTTTGTCGCCGCACATGATGAAGCCGGAAAATATATTTGCCCCATTTGCTCTGCCGCCGCCCGCGTGCTGGCAGGTAACGGCCTGCTGAAAGGCCGTCGCTACGTCTGTTCTGGCGACTTATGGCAGGATATTAAAGACGGTGAGTATATTGATGCCCCGGTAGTGGAAGATGGCAACCTCATCAGCGGAAAAGGATTTGGTCATGTTTTCGATTTCGCCTTTACCGTAGCGGCGCGCTTATTAGGGGATGAGGCGCCAGTCCGCGATCACGCGGACCACATCTACTATCCGTGGTAACCCGTTAAACAAGGATTAGTTAGCTAACAATATAGATTATAATGCTATTGCCAGGGCGAATTGTCGGACAATTCGCCCTTTCTGTATGTCATTTTCTGCTAAATCCATGTATGCAACTACTGTAATTCTGCGGTGTGATGCGGCTCTCTTATGGATAAATATTTTCCCGCTATTAATGTGCTAACAACCGTATAGCAATTAACGAAACGGCTAATACGTTGTTTTACGTCCTAATTAAATTTTATAACCGATTATTTCCCTACAAATAAAAGCACAAAGGCTGGAGTATACCATGCACAAATTCACTAAAGCGCTGGCCGCCATCGGCCTGGCAGCGGTTATGTCACAATCAGCTATGGCAGAAAATTTGAAGCTCGGTTTTCTGGTGAAACAACCGGAAGAGCCGTGGTTCCAGACCGAATGGAAGTTTGCTGACAAAGCCGGCAAAGATTTGGGCTTTGACGTGATTAAAATTGCCGTGCCCGACGGCGAGAAAACTCTGAACGCCATCGATAGCCTGGCGGCTAACGGCGCGAAAGGGTTCGTTATCTGTACCCCAGACCCGAAACTGGGCTCGGCAATTATGGCGAAAGCGCGCGGCTATGACATGAAAGTGATCACCGTCGATGACCAGTTCGTTAACGCCAAAGGCAAGCCGATGGACACCGTTCCGCTGGTGATGATGGCGGCCAGTGAAATCGGCGCACGTCAGGGGCAGGAACTCTATAAAGAGATGCAAAAACGCGGCTGGGACGTGAAAGATACCGCCGTGATGGCGATCACGGCGAACGAGCTGGATACCGCGCGTCGTCGCACCACCGGCTCGCTGGATGCGCTGAAAGCCGCGGGTTTCCCGGAAAAACAGATTTATCAGGTCCCAACCAAATCTAACGATATCCCCGGCGCCTTCGATGCTGGTAACTCCATGCTGGTGCAACATCCAGGCGTGAAGCACTGGCTGATCGTCGGTATGAACGATAACACCGTACTGGGTGGCGTGCGTGCGACGGAAGGTCAGGGCTTTAAAGCGGCCGACGTCATCGGCATCGGTATCAACGGTGTGGATGCAGTGAACGAACTGTCGAAAGCACAGGCTACCGGCTTCTATGGTTCCCTGCTGCCAAGCCCGGATATTCACGGCTACAAAACCAGTGAAATGCTCTACAACTGGGTTGAGAAGGGCGTAGAGCCGCCGAAATTTACTGCGGTTACCGACGTGGTGCTGATTACCCGTGAAAACTTCAAAGAAGAACTGGCGAAAAAAGGTCTGTAAGTCGTGATGCCTCTCTCCCGGCGTTATTGCCGGGGGAGATGTGACCCTGTCATTCAGGAGTGGTTATGCAACAGTCAACCCCTTATCTCTCGTTTCGCGGCATTTCTAAAACCTTCCCGGGCGTGAAAGCGTTATCCGATATCAGCTTCGGCTGCTATGCCGGCCAGGTGCACGCGCTGATGGGCGAAAACGGCGCCGGGAAATCTACGCTGCTCAAGATTCTTAGCGGCAACTACGCGCCGACGGCGGGCACGCTAACGCTGCGCGGGCAGGATGTCGCCTTTGCGGATACCACCGCCGCGCTGAACGCTGGCGTCGCGATTATCTATCAGGAACTGCACCTGGTGCCGGAGATGACCGTCGCGGAAAATATCTACCTCGGGCAGTTGCCCAGCAAAGGCGGCATCGTTAATCGTTCGCTGCTGAACTACGAAGCCGGGCTACAGTTACAGCATCTTGGGCTCGATATCGACCCGGACACACCGCTGAAGTATCTCTCCATCGGTCAGTGGCAAATGGTGGAAATTGCCAAAGCGCTGGCCCGCAACGCGAAAGTCATCGCCTTCGACGAACCGACCAGCTCACTTTCAGCGCGTGAAATTGAGAATCTGTTCCGCGTGATCCGCGAACTGCGCAAAGAAGGCCGCGTGATCATCTATGTGTCTCATCGTATGGAAGAAATTTTTGCCCTGAGCGACGCCATCACCGTCTTTAAAGACGGACGTTATGTCTGCACCTTCAGCGATATGGAAAGAGTGAACCACGACAGTCTGGTTCAGGCGATGGTCGGGCGTGACATTGGTGACATCTATGGCTGGCAGCCACGCGAGCACGGTGCGGAGCGCCTGCGGCTGGACCAGGTCAAGGCGCCAGGCGTGCGGACACCCATTTCCCTGACGGTGCGAAGCGGTGAAATCGTCGGCCTGTTCGGGCTGGTTGGGGCCGGGCGTAGCGAACTGATGAAAGGGCTGTTTGGCGGCAACAAAATATCCAGCGGTCAGGTTTATATTGATGGTGCGGCCGTCACCATCGATAAGCCCGCGCATGCGATTCGCGCTGGCATGATGCTGTGTCCGGAAGATCGCAAAGCCGAAGGGATTATTCCCGTTCACTCCGTACGCGACAACATCAACATCAGCGCACGGCGCAACAATATTCACGCCGGATGCCTGATCAACAACGGTTGGGAGGCGCGCAACGCGGATCATCATATTCAATCTCTGAATATTAAAACGCCGGGTGCCGAGCAGCTGATAATGAATCTTTCCGGCGGCAACCAGCAGAAGGCGATTCTGGGACGTTGGCTGTCGGAAGAGATGAAAGTCATTTTGCTTGATGAGCCCACGCGCGGCATTGACGTGGGTGCGAAGCATGAAATCTATAACGTCATTTACGCGCTGGCAGCGTCCGGCGTGGCGGTACTGTTCGCCTCGAGCGACCTGCCAGAAGTGTTGGGCGTAGCGGACCGAATCGTGGTAATGCGCGAAGGCGAAATTGCCGGTGAACTGCTGCATGGCAGCGCGAATGAACAGCAGGCGTTAAGCCTCGCTATGCCTAAAGTGAGTCAGGCCGTCGCCTGAGAAAGGAGTTTATGATGTCTTCTGTAACGACTTCCGGCGCACGCCGACCATCACTCAGCTTTGGCCGTATCTGGGATCAGTACGGCATGCTGGTTGTCTTCGCGGTACTGTTTATCGGCTGCGCGATTTTTGTGCCGAATTTTGCCTCCTTCGTCAACATGAAAGGGCTGGGGCTGGCGATATCGATGTCCGGCATGGTCGCCTGCGGAATGCTGTTCTGCCTGGCTTCTGGCGACTTTGACCTCTCCGTTGCCTCGGTGATTGCCTGCGCAGGCGTCACCGCTGCGGTGGTGATTAACCTGACAGAAAGCCTGTGGATAGGCGTCTTCGCCGGGCTGATGCTGGGCGTGTTGAGCGGTCTGGTCAACGGCTTCGTCATTGCCAAACTGAAGATCAACGCCCTGATCACCACGCTTGCCACCATGCAAATTGTGCGCGGCCTTGCCTATATCATCTCTGATGGTAAAGCCGTAGGGATTGAAGATGAGCGTTTCTTTGAACTGGGATACGCTAACTGGCTCGGTTTACCCGCGCCAATCTGGCTGACCGTGGCCTGTTTAATCATTTTCGGATTATTACTGAATAAGACCACTTTTGGGCGCAATACTCTGGCGATTGGCGGGAACGAAGAGGCTGCACGTCTGGCAGGTGTTCCGGTGGTTCGTACCAAAATTATCATCTTTATTCTGTCAGGCCTGGTGTCGGCAGCGGCGGGGATTATTTTGGCTTCGCGTATGACCAGCGGACAGCCGATGACCTCTATCGGTTATGAGCTGATTGTTATCTCAGCCTGCGTGCTGGGCGGCGTGTCGCTCAAAGGCGGTATCGGGAAAATCTCCTACGTGGTGGCCGGGATACTGATTCTGGGCACGGTGGAAAACGCCATGAACCTGCTGAATATTTCGCCATTCTCGCAGTATGTGGTACGCGGTTTGATTCTGCTGGCGGCGGTTATCTTTGACCGCTACAAACAAAAAGCGAAACGAACGGTCTAAAAAACGGACCCAATTTTTAAGTATATGTACTGACAGCGCCGGTGGCTAATCCCACCGGCGTTTTCATTTGAAAATGGCGAGCCGCGTCACACTGTCTATACTTTAATTGCTAACTTTTTGTTAACACACTACTGAGTAATTCACTGATAAGGAGGAACCCAGGGTGGCTGACCTGTTATCTGTACCCCCTGCACCAACTGAAAACGTCGCTTTTTTCTTTGACCTTGATGGCACTCTCGCTGGGATCAAACTGCATCCCGATCATGTTGCTATACCTGAGCTCGTTCGTGATGCGTTGTCGCGGCTGTCGCAGGCACATGATGGCGCAGTAGCGTTGATTTCAGGGCGCTCAATGGCAGAGCTGGACAGGCTCGCCAGTCCGTATCGCTTTCCTCTGGCGGGCGTACACGGGGCGGAACGCCGCGATATCAACGGGAAAACGCATATCGTTGCGCTGGAAGATGAGACGGCTCAACGCGTGGAACGGCAACTGAGTGAGGCGCTGGCGTTATTGCCGGGGGCGGAGCTCGAAGCCAAAGGGATGGCATTTGCGCTGCATTATCGTCAGGCACCGCAGCATCAAGCGGCGATCGTGGCGCTGGCGCAGGAGATTGTCACGCAGTTTCCCGAACTGGCGCTGCAGCCGGGCAAGTGCGTGGTGGAAATTAAACCCAGAGGCATCAACAAAGGTGCAGCGATTGAGGCCTTTATGCAGGAATCCCCGTTTCGCGGCAAGCTGCCCGTGTTTATCGGCGATGATTTAACGGATGAGGCGGGTTTTGCCGCCGTGAACAGATTGGGTGGACTATCGATTAAAGTGGGAGTGGGCGACACGCAGGCGATTGCTCGTTTGCCTGATGTGGCGGCCGTTCACCAGTGGTTGCAAAACGCGGCTGAAAATCAAAAACAAAACGCGCTTACTGACAGGAGAGATGGCTATGAGTCGCTTAGTCGTAGTATCTAACCGTATTTCCGTTCCTGATGATAAAAAGGCCAGTGCTGGTGGGCTGGCCGTGGGGATCATGGGAGCGTTGAAGAGTAAAGGGGGGCTGTGGTTTGGCTGGAATGGCGAAATTGGTGATGAGAATGCGCCGCTGGAAAAGGTGACCCAGGGCAACATCAGTTGGGCTTCTTTTACGCTGAACGAGCAGGATCACGAACACTACTACAATCAGTTTTCCAATGCGGTACTCTGGCCCGCGTTTCACTATCGACTGGATTTGGTCACTTTTCAGCGTGAATGCTGGGAAGGTTACCTGCGGGTAAACAGCAAGCTGGCGGATAAACTGCTGCCGCTGCTTAAAGAAGATGATGACATCTGGGTTCACGATTACCATCTGCTGCCTTTCGCCAGCGAACTGCGCAAGCGCAACGTGAATAACCGTATCGGATTCTTCCTCCACATTCCTTTCCCGACGCCGGAAATTTTTAACGCGCTACCGCCGCACGCCGAACTGCTGGAGCAGCTCTGCGATTACGATCTGCTGGGTTTCCAGACGGAAAACGACAGGCTGGCGTTCCTTGACTGTGTCAGTGCGCAAACGCGGCTTAACACGCGCAGCAAAACGCATACCGCCTGGGGGAAAACCTTCCGCACGGAAGTGTACCCGATTGGTATTGAACCGGACGAGATAGCCAAACAGGCGCAGGGGCCATTGCCGCCGAAGCTGGCGCAACTGAAAGCTGAGCTGAAAAACGTCAAAAATATCTTTTCGGTCGAACGACTGGATTACTCCAAAGGCCTGCCGGAACGTTTTCAGGCCTATGAAGCGCTGCTGGAGAAATTCCCGCATCATCATGGCAAAATTCGTTATACCCAGATTGCACCAACGTCGCGTGGCGATGTGCAGGCTTATCAGGATATTCGTCATCAACTGGAAACGGCGGCAGGGCGGATTAACGGTCAGTATGGTCAGCTTGGCTGGACGCCGCTCTACTACCTGAATCAGCATTTTGACCGTAAATTATTGATGAAGGTCTTCCGCTATTCCGATGTCGGCCTGGTCACGCCGCTGCGCGACGGGATGAATCTGGTAGCCAAAGAGTACGTTGCCGCACAAGACCCGGAAAACCCCGGCGTGCTGGTGCTCTCGCAGTTTGCCGGGGCCGCCAATGAACTGACCTCTGCGCTAATTGTGAATCCGTACGATCGTGATGAAGTGGCGGCGGCGCTGGACAGAGGGTTGAATATGCCGCTTGCCGAGCGTATCTCGCGCCATGCGGAAATGCTGGAGATCATCACGCGTAACGATATTCACCACTGGCAGGCGCAGTTTATGAGCGATTTGAAACGCATCACGCCGAGAAGTGAAGAGAGCCAGATGGAGAGTAAAGTGGCGGCTTTCCCAAAGCTGGCATAAGGAAAGAATGACGCCGGAGCAGACAAAACCGGCGTCGCACAGGGAATGTTACAACGTCACAAGCAAAACGTCGGCGCAACTGCTGCCGACGATATTCTTCGCTGAGCAGGTGGCACGCGAGAAAAAGCTTTGATTGTGGTTCCCGCAGATGACTAAATCGACCTGGTAGTGCTGACACCAGGATTTAATACTTTCACACAATTCACCGCTGGCAATTTGGGTTTTCCAGATGGGGTATTCGGCTTGTTCAACCAGCGTATCAAGAAACTGTTGGGTCTCCTCCTGCATTAATTCACGCAAATTCTCCATCATCGGCGCGGCAAGCTGGTTATACATTTCCGGATCGGTTGAGAACGTGATCAGGCTGACGCGGGCATTGACCGGGCGCGCAATCGAAACCGCCTTGCGTAACAGCGCGTGGCTTTCTGGCGTTGGCGCTACCGCCACTAACAGGTGAGAGTAAGGCATCAGACCTCCTTGCAGGACACTTCACTAACCTTATTTAAGCTCATACTCTTTTTGCCGCCTGACTGCAAGGGTGGCTTCAAATGTAACTGTGAGCTGCTTCAATATATGCATTAATTATTCTTATGTTCGGAATAGTGTAAAAAGTGGGCGTGTTGCAAATTATGCTGAGAATGTAACTACTTTCCTTAAGTTATAGTAATCAATTAACCCATAATCGAAAGTGATTAACAAAATAAAAATGATTTAATTGAGTTATTATGCAAATGCTAATTTTATTTAATTGTATGAATTTAAGATATAAATTTATAATCTCCGGTGCTAAGCGAATCATCGTGCCCGTTGTCAATCCTCTGTTGTCTATGGTTCTTCATCGGGTTAAGCACTCTTTCCTCTTTTGAATGAATATTCGTCCCTGAAGAATAGAAAAATAGCTCATTTGATTAATAAGTGTTCAAATAACAATGTAATCTGATGGATTGGCGGTTAACATTCAGGTAGATTATGTGACATAAATCACATAATTCCTAAATTTACCCTAAGGCCAGATTGTATGTGTCATAGCTGGCGGGTAAAGTTGCGTGGATTTAGGAAAATTCTTAGTCATTTGTAAGAAATGTTTAAATTTGTTGCTTCATAACGTGAAGCGCACTCGCCGATATTTCAATCAGCATCGGCTATGCATTTCAGCCATTTCTTTTTTTTATCGGGATTTCCCGACGACATCACGGGGTGTGCGGTTTGACCGCATTAAAACAATAGTTGGTTATTCGGGATGGGGAAAATGCATACATCCGAGTTGCTAAAACATATCTATGACATCAATTTGTCCTATCTACTTCTTGCGCAACGTCTGATCGGTCAGGATAAAGCATCCGCCATGTTTCGCCTGGGCGTAAATGAAGAGATGGCCACCACGCTGGGTGAACTGACGCTTCCGCAGATGGTAAAACTGGCGGAAACCAATCAACTGGTTTGCCAGTTCCGCTTCGACAGTCATCAAACCATCACTCAACTCACGCAGGATTCTCGGGTTGATGACCTGCAACAGATTCACACCGGTATTCTTCTTTCTACGCGTTTACTGAACGACGCCAGCCAGACCGCTGATTCCGGCCGTAAGAAAAGGGCCTGAGCATGAGCGAAAAAAGTATTGTCCAGGAAGCCCGCGATATTCAGCTTGCGATGGAGCTGATTACCCTGGGCGCGCGTTTGCAGATGCTGGAAAGTGAAACGCAGCTGAGCCGTGGTCGCCTGATTAAGCTCTATAAAGAACTGCGCGGCAGCCCGCCACCTAAAGGAATGCTGCCATTTTCCACTGACTGGTTTATGACGTGGGAGCAGAATATCCACTCTTCCATGTTCTGCAATGCCTGGCAATTTCTTCTCAGCACCGGCTTATGTTCCGGCGTCGACGCCGTCATTAAGGCTTATCGGCTCTATCTTGAACAGTGCCCGGCTCAGGATGAGGCGCCGCTACTGGCGCTGACCCGCGCCTGGACGCTAGTGCGCTTCGTTGAAAGCGGCCTGCTGGAACTGTCGCACTGCAACAGCTGCGGCGGTAATTTTATCACTCACGCACATCAACCGGTGGGCAGCTTCGTTTGCAGTCTGTGCCAGCCGCCATCACGCGCCGTAAAAAGACGTAAACTTTCCGACAACGCTGCCGATAGTAATCCACAACTGCTGGATGAACAGATAGAGCAAGCTGTTTAGCCGGAACGGTGTGGCAAACACTCCAGCAGCGGGGCCCGTGACCGCTGCTTTTTTTTGCCTGTCGTTCGGCGACGCTTTTATCTGTCCTTCAGCCTGATCAACAGTGGAAGGATGAAACGTGCTTATCTTAATCGGTTACCTGGTCGTCATCGGGACAGTATTCGGCGGTTATGCCATGACCGGCGGGCACCTTGGGGCACTGTATCAACCCGCTGAACTGATTATTATCGGCGGAGCTGGCGTCGGCGCGTTTATCGTCGGTAACAACGGGAAAGCGATTAAGGGAACGCTTAAAGCGCTGCCGCTGCTTTTTCGCCGCTCAAAATACACCAAAACCATGTATATGGACCTGCTGGCGCTGCTCTATCGCCTGATGGCCAAGTCACGCCAGCAGGGGATGTTCTCGCTCGAGCGCGATATTGAAAACCCGCGCGAAAGTGAAATCTTCGCCAGCTATCCGCGCATTCTTGCTGACAGCGTCATGCTGGATTTCATCGTCGATTATCTGCGACTCATTATCAGCGGCAATATGAATACCTTCGAAATTGAAGCGCTGATGGATGAGGAAATTGAAACCTTCGAAAGCGAAAGCGAAGTTCCAGCCAACAGTCTGGCGCTGGTAGGCGATTCATTACCGGCGTTTGGCATCGTGGCGGCGGTGATGGGCGTTGTTCATGCGCTGGGTTCGGCCGATCGTCCGGCGGCAGAACTGGGTGCATTAATCGCTCACGCTATGGTGGGGACATTCCTCGGTATTCTTTTGGCTTATGGTTTTGTCTCGCCGCTGGCCAGCGTGCTCAGACAAAAAAGCGCAGAAACCACCAAAATGATGCAGTGCGTCAAAATTACGCTGCTCTCGAATCTCAACGGGTACGCGCCGCCGATCGCCGTGGAGTTTGGCCGTAAAACACTCTATACCAGCGAGCGTCCGTCGTTTGTTGAACTGGAAGAGCATGTGCGCGCGGTGCGTAACCCGACGGCGCAGCCAGCCACGACCGAGGACGCATGAAAAATCAGTCGCACCCGATCGTCGTCGTCAAAAGACGCAAAGCCAAAGCGCATGGGGGAGGCGGCCACGGATCGTGGAAGATTGCCTACGCCGATTTTATGACCGCCATGATGGCCTTCTTTCTGGTGATGTGGCTGATTTCTATCTCCAGCCCTAAAGAGCTGATCCAAATTGCCGAATACTTCCGTACGCCGCTGGCGACAGCGGTGAGCGGCGGCCCGCGAATATCGAACAGCGATAGCCCGATTCCCGGCGGCGGCGATGACGTCACCCAGCAGCAGGGCGAAGTGAATAAACAGCCCAACATGGATGAACTGAAAAAGCGGATGGAAACTAACCGCCTGAAGCGCATTCGCGGTGAGCTGGACCAGCTAATTGAGGCCGATCCCAAACTGAAAGCCCTGCGCCCGCACCTGAAGATTGACCTCGTTCAGGAGGGATTACGCATTCAGATTATCGACAGCCAGAACCGGCCAATGTTTAAAACCGGCAGCGCCGAGGTGGAGCCATACATGCGCGATATCCTGCGCGGTATCGCCCCGGTGTTGAATGAAATCCCCAATAAAATCAGTCTCTCCGGCCACACGGATGATTATCCCTACGCGGGCGGCGAGCGCGGTTACAGTAACTGGGAACTCTCAGCGGATCGTGCTAACGCTTCCCGACGCGAGCTGGTGATTGGCGGGCTGAGTGAAGGCAAAGTGCTGCGCGTGGTAGGTATGGCAAACACCATGCGACTATCGAGCCATGGTGGGGATGACGCCATCAACCGTCGTATCAGTTTGCTGGTGCTCAACAACCAGGCCGAGCAGGCGATTCTCCACGAGAACGCACAGAGCCAGAACGAACCGTTAAGTGCATTACCGTCGCCGTCGGCGACACAAAGCCCAACACCGCCACAATCCGATCAGAGGTGATTGCGTGAGCATGGATATCAGCGATTTTTATCAGACTTTCTTTGATGAAGCCGACGAACTGTTGGCGGACATGGAGCAGCACCTGCTGGTGCTTGTCCCGTCCGATCCCGACACCGAACAGATGAACGCCATCTTTCGGGCGGCGCACTCCATCAAAGGAGGAGCAGGCACCTTCGGTTTTTCTGTGTTGCAGGAAACGACCCATTTAATGGAGAACCTGCTCGACGATGCGCGTCGAGGGGAAATGCCGCTCAATACCGACATTATCAACCTGTTTTTGGAAACCAAAGATATTATGCAGGAACAGCTCGACGCCTATAAAAGCTCGCAGGAGCCGGATGCCGCCAGTTTTGAATACATCTGCCAGGCGCTGCGTCAGTTGGCGCTGGAAGCCAAAGGCGAGAGCGTGCCGCCAGCGACCCGGTTGACCGTAGTCGAGAAAGCGGACCCACTGCCGGGAAATTCACGGATCACCCTTTCGCGCCTGAAACCCGGCGAGCCGGAGATGCTCCAGGAAGAACTCGGAAACCTCGCGACGCTGAGCGACGTCACGATGGGCGTTGATAGCCTGAGCGCGACCCTGGAAGGGGATGTGCATCAGGACGATATCGTGGCGGTGCTCTGTTTTGTCATTGAGGCGGATCAGATAACGTTTGACTCTGAGACTGTGGCGGAAACCGTACCCAGCATACCTGTGGCAGCGCCGACCCTGGTGCCGGTCGTACCCGCACGCGTAGAACGCGATAAACCGACGCGCGCCAGCGAATCGACCAGCATTCGCGTGGCGGTGGAGAAAGTCGATCAGCTTATCAACCTGGTGGGGGAGCTGGTGATCACTCAGTCAATGCTGGCGCAGCGCTCGACGGAACTCGACCCGGTGCAGCATGGCGACCTCATCACCAGCATGGGCCAGCTACAGCGTAACGCCCGTGACTTGCAGGAATCGGTGATGTCTATTCGCATGATGCCGATGGAGTATGTCTTCAGCCGCTTCCCGCGTCTGGTGCGTGACCTGGCGAGCAAGCTCGGTAAACAGGTTGAACTCACGCTACAGGGCAGTTCAACCGAACTCGACAAGAGCCTGATTGAACGAATTATTGACCCGCTGACGCACCTGGTGCGTAACAGTCTGGATCACGGGATTGAACTGCCGGAAACACGTATCGCCGCAGGGAAATCAGAGGTCGGTAATCTTATTCTGTCGGCGGAGCATCAGGGCGGCAATATCTGTATCGAAGTGACCGACGATGGCGCAGGGCTGAACCGCGAGCGCATTCTGGCGAAAGCGCTCTCGCAGGGGCTGGCGGTTCACGACAACATGACCGACGACGAAGTGGGGATGCTCATCTTTGCGCCAGGATTCTCGACCGCCGAGCAGGTGACGGACGTTTCCGGGCGCGGCGTGGGCATGGATGTGGTGAAACGCAACATTCAGGAGATGGGCGGCCACGTCGAGATTCAATCGAAACAGGGCACGGGCACCACCATTCGTATTCTGCTGCCGCTGACGCTGGCAATCCTCGACGGCATGTCTGTGAAGGTGTGCGACGAAGTCTTTATTCTGCCTCTCAATGCGGTGATGGAATCGCTCCAGCCGCGCGACGAAGATTTGCACCCGCTGGCGGGCGGGGAGCGCGTGCTGGAAGTGCGCGGTGAATACCTGCCGCTGGTAGAACTGTGGAAAGTGTTTGATGTGCAGGGGGCCAAAACCGAAGCGACGCAGGGCATTGTGGTCATTCTGCAAAGCGCCGGGCGACGCTATGCGCTGCTGGTCGATCAACTGATCGGGCAGCATCAGGTGGTGGTGAAAAACCTGGAGAGTAACTATCGCAAAGTGCCGGGCATTTCCGCCGCCACCATTCTCGGCGACGGCAGCGTGGCGCTGATTGTGGATGTCGCAGCCCTGCAAAGTCTTAATCGTGAAAAACGTCTGGCGTACATCGCCGCCTGAATAGAGAAGGAAATAAAATGACCGGTATGAACAGCGTAGCAAAACTGGCGGGCGAGCCCTCGGGCCAGGAGTTTTTGGTTTTCACCCTTGGTGATGAAGAGTACGGCATCGATATTCTGAAAGTGCAGGAAATTCGCGGTTACGATCAGGTAACCCGCATCGCCAATACGCCTGCGTTTATTAAGGGCGTAACCAATTTACGCGGCGTAATTGTGCCGATTGTCGACCTGCGCGTAAAGTTCAGCCAGCAGGACGTGGAGTACAACGACAATACGGTAGTGATTGTGCTGAATCTCGGCCAGCGCGTGGTAGGGATTGTGGTGGACGGCGTGTCTGACGTGCTGTCACTCGCGGCAGATCAAATTCGCCCCGCGCCGGAATTTGCCGTGACGCTATCGACGGAGTACCTGACCGGTCTTGGCGCGTTGGGCGATCGCATGCTGATTCTGGTGAATATCGAAAAATTGCTGAGTAGCGATGAGATGGCGCTGCTGGACAGTACGGCGACGCAAGCTGCGTAAAGTTTGACTACCGCTCCTTGCCGGATGCGCTTCGCTTATCCGGCCTACAGGGTGGGCGCGGATTTGTAGGCCGGATAAGGCGCAGCCACATCCGGCAATCCCACAACCCGCACAATAGACGTTTGTATGCCGGATAAGGCGTAGCCGCCATCCGGCAATTCCACCGCCCGCACCATGCCGCTTGCGTTAAGCCTGCACTTCCTGCTGTTCCACTTCTTCCGCTTCGCCTTCGCTCAGCATCCCTTCATTCTGCGACAGCATCGCCGCCGCCACGCCGTTACCCAGCACGTTAATTGCGGAACGCCCCATATCGAGGAAGTGGTCAATCCCCATCAGCAGCAGGATCCCAGCAACCGGAATGTTAAAGCTCGGAATGGTCGCCGCCAGCACCACCAACGCAGAGCGCGGGACCCCGGCTATACCTTTTGACGCCAGCATCAGCGTCAGCATCAATACGGTAATTTCAGAGAAGCTCAGCTGAATATTGTAGGCCTGCGCGATAAACATCGAGGCAAACGAGCAGTACACCATCGACCCCACCAGGTTAAAGGAGTAACCGATCGGCAGAACGAAAGAGACGATGTTTGGCGAGCAACCAAATTTCGCCAGCTGTTCGAGTGTTTTTGGATAGGCTGCTTCAGAGCTACTGGTGGTGAACGCCACCAGCACCGGATCTTTAAGCATATTGACCAGGCGGAAAATCTCTTTCCTCAGCACCATGTAACCGACGCCTATCAGCACCAGACAGGTGATCAGAATCGCCAGATAATAACCACCAATGAAAGAGGCGTAGTTCAACAAAATGCCGAGACCTTCTTTAGCGATAACCGACGAAATAGCGGCGAAAATCGCCAGCGGAGCCACATACATCACATAGCCCGTCACCTTCAGCATAATGTGCGAAACCACGTCCAGCGCGGCAACCAGCGGTGCGTTGAATTTCTGCCCCAACGATGCGCCGCCAATGCCGAAGAACATCGAGAAGACCACAATTTGCAGGATCTCGTTATCGGCCATTGCCCCCGCGATACTGGTGGGGATGGTATGTGCCAGAAACGCTTTCAGCGACATGCCGCTGGTTGCGAGTCCGGTTTCAACGGTACCGGCCGGAATCGCCAGATTCATCCCGCTACCCGGATGTTCCAGAGTAACGATAAACAGCCCCACCAGGATGGACAGCACGGATGAGCTGATAAACCACACCATGGCTTTCCCGCCAACGCGACCAATCGTCGAGGTTTCACCCAGGCGCATAATGCCCACGGTCAGCGTGCTGAATACTAACGGCGCAATAACCATTTTGATGAGGCGCAGGAAGATATCGGTGAGCAGGGTGATGTTATCGGACCATGCGGTAATGGAGTCTGCTGATGCGTAGGAATGGATCATTGCGCCGGTGAGAATCCCCGCCAGCATGAAAATCACGATAAATACCGTGAGTTTATTTGCGTTTGCCACTTAATATTTCCCCGTCGTGTAACGAATAATTAACATGATGATCAATGATTTTTTATTATGTAATTCCATTAATTCATTCGTAGTATAAATTGGATTAAAGCGGACAGATTTACAACTATTTTTTAGGGTTTATCGGAAATGTTGTAATTTTGCGCATTCGTGCGCAGGGTTACTGTTTCTCTGCTTAAAGTTTCACTTCTCTTTGCCGATAACACCGATATCACGTCATCGAGAAGGTGTTGTATGTTAAACCGTATCCGCGTTGTCACCCTGCTGATGTTGGTGCTGGTCGTCTTCGCACTTTTGCAACTGCTCTCCGGGGGATTGCTTTTTTCGTCTCTTTCGCAAAACCAGCACAGTTTTGCGCTCTCTAACGCCCTGCGTACCCAACAGACCGAGCTGACGGACGCCTGGGATCTGATGCTGCAAACGCGTATCAACCTCAGCCGCTCCTCGGCGCGCATGATGATGGATACCAGCAACCTTCAAAGCAGCGCCAAAACCGATTTGCTGAAAAATGCCAAATCAACGCTGGCGCAGGCTCAGGCGCATATCACGCGATTTAATCAGGCGGCGGTTGAGCCGGAAATGGCACAGGTCAGCCAGCGTGTTGCGCAACAAACGCAGGCCTATTTCGCCGCCTTACAGGAGCTGATTGGTTTCCTGGAACAGGGGAATATGGACGCCTATTTTGCCCAGCCTACCCAGGGTAAACAGAACGCCATGGGCGAGGCGATGGGCGTGTATCGCGCGCAGAGTGAGTCTCTCTATCAGCAGGCATTTACAACCAGCAGCCACGATTATCAGTTTGCCCGCTGGCAGTTAATGATTCTGGCGCTGGTGCTGGCGGTGGTGCTGCTGGCTGTGTGGCTTGGCATCCGCCGCATTCTGTTGACGCCGCTTAACCATGTCATGACCCATATCCGCCACATCGCCAACGGCGACCTGACGCCCGAACTGGCGTTGAAAGGACGCAATGAACTGACCCAACTGGCGGATACCGTTAATCACATGCAGCACGCGTTAATTGACACGGTTACCCGCGTTCGCGAGGGCACCGATGCCATTTACAGCGGCACCAGCGAAATCGCCGCCGGGAATAACGACCTTTCTTCACGCACTGAACAACAATCCGCCTCACTGGAAGAGACCGCCGCCAGCATGGAACAGCTCACCGCCACGGTAAAACAGAACGCCGATAACGCGCGTCAGGCCTCACGGCTGGCACAAAGCGCTTCGGAAACGGCGCGTCGCGGCGGCAATGTGGTCGATGACGTGGTCAGCACCATGCACGATATCGCCGGAAGTTCGCAGAAAATCGCTGACATCACCAGCGTCATCGACGGTATCGCCTTCCAGACCAATATTCTGGCACTGAACGCCGCCGTGGAAGCCGCACGGGCCGGCGAGCAGGGGAGAGGGTTTGCCGTGGTCGCCGGAGAAGTGCGCAATCTTGCCAGCCGCAGCGCTCAGGCGGCAAAAGAGATTAAAGCCCTGATCGATAACTCTGTCGAGCGGGTAGATGCCGGTTCCCGGCTGGTGGAAAGCGCCGGGGAAACCATGCATGAGATTGTCAACGCCGTCACCCGTGTGACCGACATTATGGGTGAAATCTCTTCCGCCTCTGATGAGCAGAGTCGTGGGATAGACCAGGTCGCGCTGGCGGTCACCGAAATGGACAAAGTCACACAGCAAAACGCCGCGCTGGTCGAAGAATCCGCTGCTGCGGCGGCTGCGCTGGAAGAGCAGGCCGGGAAGCTGAGCGAAGCGGTCAGCGCGTTTCGGCTGGCGTCGTCCACGCGCGCGCTCGTCTCGCCAAAAACCGCGTCGGTTCCTGGCGTTCAGATTGCGGTCGCGCGTTCAGAAGAAAACTGGGAAACCTTTTAATTTGTGTCAGGCGCGATTGCCTGCGTAACAGGAGTGGTGATGTTTACTCGTATTCGCATTTCGACCACGTTGTTTTTGATTTTGATAATTTGCGGCCTGTTACAGATTGGCAGCAACGGCCTCTCTTTTTGGGCCTTTCGCGACGGCCAACAAAACCTTGAGCAAATTGAACACAGCGGCCAGCAGCTCAGTTCGCTGATGGCGGCGCGTGCGGCACTATTACAGACCAGCCAGGTGTTGAATCGCACGGGCACGCTGACCGCGCTGGGCTATCCGCTTGATGAAATCAAAGCCGGAATGGTAGACGCGCGACAGGCACTCAAACTGGCTGACAGTGAATTTGCTGCCTTTAAATCGATTGAGCAGCGATCCACCGAGTCGCGCCAGTTGGGCGAGCGGACGGAAGCCAGCTTCAGCGCCTGGCGTAACGGCCTTGAGCATCAGGCCACCTGGCTCGAAACCAATCAGCTTGCCGATTTCCTTGGCTCGCCGGTGCAAAAAATGCAGGCCAAATTTGATGCAGATTACCAGGGCTGGCAGCGCCACATCGACGCGTACATTGATGATGCGCGGGCGGAAAGTCAGCGTGATTATCAGCGTTCACAGCTGATGTTCCTCACCATGGTGGTGCTGGCAGTGCTGATTACCGTGGGTTCTCTGCTGTGGTCGCGGCGAATGATTGTGTCGCCACTGAAGATAGTCAGCGACCATTTTGACAGCATCGCCAGAGGCGACCTTGCACGCCCGATTGCGGTGTACGGTAAAAACGAAATCAGCGCGATTTTCGCCGGGCTGAAGGCGATGCAGGATGCGTTGCGCAACACTGTCAGCCAGGTCCGTCAAAGTAGCTACGCCATGCATACGGGCATTTCCGAAATAGCCGCTGGCAATAACGATCTCTCATCGCGTACCGAACAGCAGGCGGCATCGCTGGCGGAAACGGCGGCCAGTATGGAGCAGCTTACCGCAACAGTCGGGCAGAACGCCGATAACGCGCGTCAGGCGTCCGAACTCGCCAGCAATGCGGCGCGCACGGCGCGGCAGGGGGGCGATCAGGCATCAAACGTGGCTCATACCATGCAAAGCATTGCCACCAGTTCGCAGAAAATCGGCGACATCATCAGCGTGATCGACGGTATCGCTTTCCAGACCAACATTCTGGCGCTAAACGCGGCGGTCGAAGCGGCACGCGCGGGTGAACAGGGGCGCGGGTTTGCGGTGGTGGCGGGTGAGGTGCGTAACCTGGCAAGCCGCAGCGCTCAGGCGGCAAAAGAGATCAAAGTATTGATTGAAGAGTCGGTTGCCCGCGTGCAGGAAGGATCGGCACTGGTGGATACCGCTGCCAAAACGATGGGTGAAATTGTCCATTCGGTCACCCAGGTCAACGACATCATGGGCGAGATTGCCTCGGCGTCGGATGAACAGCGTCGCGGCATTGAGCAGGTAGCGCTTGCGGTCAGCCAGATGGATCAGGTGACGCAGCAGAACGCCGCGCTGGTGGAAGAGGGGGCCGCCGCAACGGAGCAATTGACCGGGCAGGCGGACACGCTCACTACCCTGGTCTCCGTGTTTAAGATTGAAGAACTGAATACCGTTTCTCCTGAGCGAGTTGTGCAGAACGCACAGCCTGCGGTTTCCTGAAAGTAATGAAAGAAGGCGCTATGACATCCATTCCCTCGTCGTTAACTACACCGATGACGCAGCGCCTCGAGCTGTCCGACGTGCAGTTCCGTCGGATAAGCCAATTGATCCACCAGCGCGCAGGCATTGTGCTGGCGGATCACAAGCGCGATATGGTCTACAACCGCCTGGTACGGCGCTTGCGCACGCTGGCGCTGGATGACTTTGGTCACTATTTATCGTTGCTGGAAGGGGATACCGAAAGCACCGAATGGCAGGCATTTATTAACTCGCTCACCACCAATCTCACAGCCTTCTTCCGTGAAGCGCATCATTTCCCGACGCTTGCCGAGCACGCTGCAAAACGGCGCGGCGAATACCGAGTCTGGAGTGCCGCGGCCTCTACGGGCGAGGAACCCTATTCCATCGCCATGACGCTTGCCAAAACGCTGGGCAACGCGCCGGGGCGCTGGAAAGTGCACGCCAGCGATATTGATACGGAAGTGCTGAACAAAGCGCAGAACGGCATTTATCGCCAGGAAGAGCTGAAAACGCTGACCCATCAGCAGCTACAAAACTGGTTTATGCGCGGCACCGGCCCGCATACCGGGCTGGTGAAAGTACGCCCGGAACTGAGCAATTTTGTGGATTTCTCCAGCGTCAATTTGCTGGAAAGACACTACAACGTACCGGGGCCATTCGATGCGATTTTTTGTCGTAACGTGATGATCTATTTTGACAAAGCGACCCAGCAGGCGATTCTCCGCCGCTTTATTCCGCTGCTTAAACCCGGCGGATTACTGTTTGCCGGGCATTCGGAGAACTTTAGCCACCTCGTGCATGAATTCAGCCTGCGGGGGCAAACGGTTTACGCGCTGGGTAAGGAAAACGGATGAGTAAAATCAGGGTGCTGTCGGTGGATGATTCCGCGCTGATGCGGCAAATCATGACCGAGATTATCAACAGCCACAGCGATATGGAAATGGTTGCCACTGCGCCAGATCCGCTGGTGGCGCGCGATCTGATCAAAAAATTTAACCCCGATGTCCTGACGCTGGATGTTGAGATGCCGCGCATGGATGGCCTCGACTTTCTTGAGAAGCTGATGCGCCTGCGCCCGATGCCGGTGGTGATGGTTTCTTCGCTGACGGGAAAAGGTTCAGAAGTGACGCTGCGCGCGCTGGAGCTGGGGGCGGTGGATTTTGTCACCAAGCCACAACTGGGTATCCGCGAAGGGATGCTGGCCTACAGCGAAATGATTGCCGACAAAGTGCGCGCGGCGGCGCGGGCGCAAATTTCCGCGCATAAAACGGTCGCCGTACCGGCCACCTTAAAAAGCGGGCCATTGCTGAGCTCGGAAAAGCTGATTGCCATTGGTGCATCGACCGGCGGAACAGAGGCGATTCGCCATGTGTTGCAGCCGCTGCCGGTGACCAGTCCGGCGTTGTTGATCACCCAACATATGCCGCCAGGGTTTACGCGATCGTTTGCCGATCGGCTCAATAAGCTGTGCCAGATTGGCGTGAAAGAAGCGGAAGACGGTGAACGCGTTTTGCCGGGACATGCTTATATCGCGCCGGGCGATCGTCATCTTGAGCTGGCACGCAGCGGGGCAAACTATCAAATCAAAATTCATGACGGACCGGCGGTAAATCGCCATCGCCCGTCGGTGGATGTGCTGTTTCATTCCGTTGCACAGCACGCAGGGCGCAATGCCGTTGGCGTGATCCTCACCGGGATGGGCAACGACGGTGCGGCAGGGATGCGGGCGATGCGCCAGGCGGGTGCCTGGACTATCGCCCAGAACGAAGCCAGTTGTGTGGTATTCGGCATGCCGCGCGAAGCCATCAATATGGGTGGCGTCAGCGAAGTGGTCGACCTCAGTCAGATAAGCCAGCAAATGCTGGCGAAAATCAGTGCCGGACAGGCAATACGTATATAACAGGAGAGAAGTGAATGGCGGATAAAGAGCTTAAGTTTTTGGTTGTGGATGACTTTTCCACCATGCGCCGCATTGTGCGTAACCTGCTTAAAGAGCTGGGGTTTAATAATGTCGAAGAAGCGGAAGACGGTGTTGATGCGCTGAATAAATTGCAGGCGGGCGGCTTTGGCTTTGTGATTTCTGACTGGAACATGCCGAACATGGACGGGCTGGATCTGCTGAAAACCATTCGCGGCGATGGCGCAATGGCCGCGCTGCCGGTGCTGATGGTGACCGCAGAGGCCAAAAAAGAGAACATTATTGCCGCCGCACAGGCCGGTGCCAGCGGCTATGTGGTGAAGCCGTTTACCGCTGCGACGCTGGAAGAGAAGCTGAATAAGATTTTCGAGAAGCTGGGCATGTGAGGAGATGACCATGATACACCCCCCCATTAAGCCCGATGATGAACATTCTGCTGCGGATATCATTGCGCGTATCGGCAGCCTGACCCGCATGCTGCGCGACAGCCTGCGTGAACTGGGGCTTGACCAGGCGATTGCTGAAGCGGCGGAAGCGATTCCTGATGCCCGCGATCGTCTGGACTATGTGGTGCAGATGACCGCGCAGGCCGCTGAACGCGCGCTGAACAGCGTCGAGGCGTCACAGCCGCACCAGGACGCGCTTGAGAAAAATGCGAATGCGCTGAGTACACGCTGGGATGCGTGGTTTGAAAACCCGATCGCGCTGACGGATGCGCGTGAGCTGGTCACCGACACACGCCAGTATCTGCGCGACGTACCGGAGCACACCCGTTTTACCAATGCCCAGCTACTGGAAATTATGATGGCGCAGGATTTCCAGGATCTCACCGGACAGGTTATCAAGCGGATGATGGATGTTATCCAGGAGATTGAGCGCCAGCTGTTGATGGTGCTGCTGGAGAATATGCCTGAGCCTGCTTTACGCACAAAACGTGAAAACGAAAGCCTGCTCAATGGCCCACAGGTGGACACCTCGAAAGCGGGTGTGGTCGCAAGCCAGGATCAGGTAGACGATTTGCTGGACAGTTTGGGCTTCTGATTGATGCCGGGGGCGCTTCGCTTGCCCGGCCTACTTTCAGGTATGTCGGATAACGCGAAGCTGCCATTCATAATCATTACGTCTCCTCTTTCCCCGAAATGACGCCGAGGTCACAGCGGCTTACGTCTGAGTGTCACTCCCCTATATAGACTTGTCATAATTAATGCGGTTAAATAGTCTTCAGCGCAAGGGACGATAATATTAATAGCATGCAACCTTATTCTTTATTAAGGCCGGTGCGAGTCTTTAATAAAACGGGAGGGGCTATGCGAATTTTACGGGACAGTGAATTCTTTCTCTCTGAGCAACATACGTTCTGCCTTTTCTCAATGAATCATCAATTGATGGAAGGCGTACACGGGCATGATTTTGACGAAATTGTTATTGTCCGTAACGGTAGTGGGTTTCATATCATTAATGATGAAGTGCGCTTTATATGTGAAGGCGATTTCTTCCTCGTGACCACCAATGATACGCACAGTTATGTTTCTACGAATAATCTTTCCGTTATTAATATCTTAGTTCGTCGGGTGCGTAATTTTCATTTTTTGCAACAGATGGACGTATTGCTGGGAATGATGAAAGACCAGTTGTTGCGACAAAATGAAATGACCCTAACCTCTGCGGCACTGGAGAACATTGGGGGCTGGAGCCAGGAGATAATCTCCCGCAACGACAGCGATTATGATGTCCTCTATTTTTCGATCATTGAAGCGGCCTTCTTTAATATCCTCAATGCGCTCTGCCACTGCGGCCATCAACTGCGCACGCTAAGCGTCGAGGAACGAGGGCGGGCAAACCTGATACGCACCCTCAAAACCAGCAGTCTGCGCCATCTGGACTGGAACGCGATAAGCGATGATAACGGAATCGCCCGCCGTACAATGTTTCGCTTTATTAAACGCGTTACCGGTTATACGCCAGTCAGATTTCAGATGTTATATCGATTATTGAAAGCACAAGAGATGCTACGCACCACGGATAAAACCGTCAGTGAGATTGCCGTGCGCTGCGGTTTTATGAATGGTATTCGCTTAACGGAATCTTATAAACGTTATTTTAAATATTCACCCAGCCACGAGCGAGAACTGCATTCGCGTATATTAACGGCTATTTAATTTCAGGCTAATAACAAATAAGAACTTTATTATAACTCCCCGGTCGAGAGGCGTTGGTGTGTCTCCTGGCTCGCTCTGAATTAAGGGCTCGTTATGTCAAAAAATAAAACACCCAACCCCTGGTATGTTGGGGTGGTGTCAGGAATGGCATCATATATAGACTCTGCGGCAATTGTATCAAACGGCACCGCACTGGTTATTTATCAAAAAACGATAGGTATAACTGCGCTGGAAATCGGCATTCTGTCGGGGTTATTAACACTCAGTATTGCCGCCGGGGCATTTTGCGGAGGCCGACTGGGCGACCGAATCGGCCGACGTAATGTTTTTATTATCACAATGGCGATGATTTTAATCGGCACGCTGGCAATGGCCTTTGGTCTGAGCTTCCCATTCCTGGTTATCGGCACGCTGTTTGTCGGGCTGGCGACCGGGGCCGATTTACCGGTTTCCCTGGCGACCATTTCCGAAGCGGCGGATGACAATAATCGTGGCAAAATCATTGGCTTGTCTAACCTGCTGTGGTTAGTGGGGATAGGCGCGACGATGGGGATTTCCGCCATCGTGGGCGACTGGGGCAAAGTCGGCGCACAGATTATGTATATGCACGTCGGCCTGGTGGCGTTGGTGCTGCTGGTGCTGCGCTGGTCAATCCCGGAGTCGCCCTTGTGGCTGGTGGCGCGCGATGAACTGCGTCGCGGCGTGGCTACCGTTCGCGCACAGAAAAATGGCTGGCGCGATCTGCTGGATAAAAAATACTTCTGGCCGTTCCTCTCCCTGTGCGCGTTCTACACCTTTACCAATCTGGCGGCCAATACCGGTGGGCAGTTTGGGACCTATGTTGCCGTGAACGTGGTGGGCATTTCGGTCAGTACTAACTCGCTGTGGGGGCTGCTGATTCTGCCTGTGAGCGTGGCATCGGGCCTGATGTTTATGCGTATCGTCGATACCACAAAACGTATTCCGTTCTTTATCTTCGGCGCAGTGATGATGTCGGTGGGCTACTTCACGCCGGTGCTGCTGAATTTCTCGCCGCTCTCCTGGTTCTGCTGCCTGCTGTTTACCAACATCGGTACCGGTTTTGCCTTCGAAGGGATCATGAAAGTGTGGGCGCAGGAGTCGTTTCCTACCATGCTGCGCGCCACGGCGCAGGGCGTCATCGTGGGCGTCGCGCGTCTGACCTGCGGCCTGCTGGCGTTTGTCACGCCGGTTCTGCTGACTGCCGGTCCCATCGTTCTCTACTGTCTGTTAACCGCAATCGTGGTGGCCGGGATGGTTATCGGCTGGCTGTGCTTCCACGGTAAGCAGCGTAATGAATTTAATGACGAAGGCGAGATTGTCTCATCGCACACACCAGCGTCGCACGATGCTCTGAACGTTCACAGTTAATCATTGAGGGAATAACAATGTTAGCGGTAGAAAGAATCACTTTAGATTATGAATCAACCCTTTCTGGCGTTGAGACTCTGCCGGTGCTGGGATGGATTATCGCCAGCGACCAGCGCAACGTTGAGCAAACCGCATGGCAGGTACAGATAGCGCAGGGCGAAGATTTCACGTCGCTATGTTATGACAGCGGCGAGGTTCACAGCGCTGAATCAGCAAATATTACGCTGCCTGCTTTGACGTTAACGCCATCGGCGCACTATGTCGTGCGGGTCAGAATTTACGATAACTACGGCAATGCAAGCGGCTGGAGCCCGACCGCACGGTTTATCACGGGCTTACCGGCAGCGCAGTGGCAGGCTGCTTTTATTTCGGCGGAGACGCCCGCCGATAAAGAGAATTCCAAAGGTACGCTGCTGCGCCGGGAATTCACGCTACCGGAAGGCGAGATTGTGTCGGCAGTGGCGCACGCCAGCGCGCTGGGGCTGTATCAGTTGTACCTCAACGGGCAGCGCGTCGGCCAGGATGAGCTAACGCCTGGCTGGACCAGCTATCATCATCATCTGCGCTATCAAACCTATGATGTCACTGCACTACTGCAACCGGGGGGAAATGCGCTGGGAGCTATGGTTGGCGCAGGATGGTACAAAGGCGACATGAGCTTTAACCGTTATCGCAACTATTATGGCGAGCAAACGGCGTTTATCGGCCAGTTAGTGGTGCGCTATCGCGATGGCCGGGAAGTGGTTATTGCCACGGATAATCAGTGGCTGGCATCCGATGCACCGATTTTGTTCTCAGAACTTTATGATGGTGAAATCTACGACGCGCGGCTGGAGCAGGCTGGCTGGAGTCAACCGGGATTCAGTTCGCCACTGTGGCGCGACGTGACGCTCCCCGAGGCGAATAAATCGGTACTGACGCCGCAAACGTCCTGCGCGGTGCAGGCCATTGAACGCCTGAGCCCGAGAGAGATAATCACAACCCCGCAGGGCGATACGGTGCTTGATTTCGGCCAGAACCTCAGCGGTTGGGTCGATTTTAGCGTGCGCGGCGAGCGCGGGCAGAAAGTGGTGCTGCGCCATTTTGAGGTGCTGGACGCCGAGGGTAACGTGTATCTCGACAACCTGCGCACCGCTAAACAGTGCGTAGAGTACACCCTGCGTGGTGGCGAAGAAGAACACTATCATCCGCACTTTACCTTTCAGGGCTTTCGCTATGTTCGCATCGACGCGTGGCCGGGAACGCCGGTATGTGACGACTTCCAGGCGGTTGTTCTGCATTCCGCCATGCAGCCTACCGGCTCGCTGGAAACCTCGCGGGATGACCTAAACCAGTTGCACCACAATATTGTCTGGGGATTGAAAGGCAATTTTGTTGATGTGCCCACCGACTGCCCGCAGCGCGATGAACGGCTGGGCTGGACCGGAGACGCGCAAATTTTTTGCCGTACCGCCAGCTATCTGATGCAGACGCGCAATTTCTTCAGCAAGTGGCTGCTCGACCTGAAATATGACCAAACGGAAGAGGGCGGCGTGCCGCACGTGGTACCGGATATTCTGACCGGGAAGTGTGATAACGACCGTTTTCTGTCACACGGACGGACGCACTCCGCTGCGGCCTGGGCCGATGCGGCGGTCATCAACCCGTGGACGCTGTATCTGATGTATGGCGATAAAGCCATTCTGCGCCAGCAATATGGCAGCATGAAAGCGTGGGTTGATTTTATGCGTGCGCACGCGGTAGATCATTTGTGGAGCTATCGCCTGCAATTTGGCGACTGGGTGGCGCTGGATGCGAAAGAAGGTAGCTATTTTGGCGCAACGCCGAACGAGCTGACCTGTATGGCATACTATGCGCTATCGACAAAACTGTTTGCACGCGCGGCGCAAGCGTTGGGCAACGAAGCCGATTATGCTGAGTATTCGGCGCTGCATGAGGCGATCGTTGCGCGCTTCCAGCAGGAGTTTTTCACCCCGACCGGGCGTCTGGCTGCTCGTACGCAAACGGCGCATATCCTCGCGCTTTATTTTGACCTTGTGCCCGCCGCGTTTCGCGAACGCACAGTTCAAACGCTGCTGCAATTGCTGGAAGAGAACGATGGGCATCTGGTGACCGGCTTTGTCGGCACGCCGTACTTCTGTCACGCGCTGAGCGAAAATGGCCAAACTCAGGCCGCCTGGCAACTGCTGCTGAAAGAGGACTTCCCTTCATGGCTCTACCAGGTACATGCCGGGGCGACCACCATCTGGGAACACTGGGATGGCATTAAACCCGATGGCACCATGTGGAGCCCGGCAATGAATTCCTTTAACCACTACGCCTACGGCGCAATTGGTGAATGGCTGTATCGCGCGGCGGCCGGGATCAACCCGGACGAACACGAACCGGGCTTTAAGCACATTCATCTGCGCCCGCTGCCGGGCGGCGACCTTCGCTGGCTGAAGGCATCGTATCAGTCGAACTACGGGAAAATTGGCGTGCACTGGCAGCGCGACGGCGACAAAATGCTGACGCTCTCGGTGGTCATTCCACCGAACACCCGCGCGGATGTGGTGCTGGATGGCGCGCAGCGTGTGTTGCAGGATGATGGCGTTTCTTTCGCGGCCTGCACTGAAGGAATGCGTGCGGCGCTGGGCTCGGGTCGTTATACCTTTACCTACCTGCTCGCGTAACGTCTGCGCTGTAAACGGGGGAGTTTCCCCCGTTTTACGCCGCTTTTCCTCCGATTGTTCTTTTCCCCTCGCGTAATAATGACCGTGGATGAGTCTGCGAGAGCCACCGCGTGTCAGAAGAAAACGACGACAAAACAGAAGACCCCACACCCCAACGGTTAGAGAAAGCCCGTGAAGAGGGGCAAATTCCGCGTTCCCGCGAATTAACCTCGTTGTTGATCCTGCTGGTGGGCGTCTGCGTCATCTGGCTTGGCGGGGAATCCCTCGCCCGACGTTTAGCCAGCTTACTCTCCTCCGGGCTGCGATTTGATCACTCGATTATCAACGATCCCAATCTCATTCTGGGGCAGATAATCCTGCTGCTGAAAGAGGCGATGCTGGCGCTGATGCCGCTGATTGTTGGCGTGGTGGTGGTGGCGCTGGTGGCGCCGGTGATGCTCGGCGGGCTAGTGTTCAGCACCAAATCGCTGGCGTTCAAACTCGACAAGCTTAACCCGCTGCCGGGCATTAAGCGCATGTTCTCGGCGCAAACGGCGGCGGAATTGATGAAAGCGGTGATGAAATCGCTGCTGATGGGCAGCATGGCCGGGTTGTTCTTGTGGCTGCACTGGCCGGACATGATGCGGCTTATCAGTGAATCCCCGCTGGTGGCGATGGGCAATGCGCTGAATATGGTCGGTTTTTGCGCCCTGCTGGTGGTGCTGGCGATTATCCCGATGGTGGGGTTTGACGTCTTCTGGCAGATCTACAGCCACCTGAAAAAGCTGCGCATGTCGCGCCAGGACATTCGTGATGAATTCAAGCAGAGCGAAGGCGACCCGCACGTGAAAGGGCGCATTCGTCAGATGCAGCGCGCGGCGGCGCGTCGACGCATGATGGCAGATGTCCCGAAGGCGGATGTGATCGTCAATAACCCGACCCACTATTCGGTGGCGTTGCAGTACGACGAAAACAAAATGAGCGCCCCGCGCGTGGTGGCAAAAGGCGCCGGGCTGGTGGCGCTGCGTATTCGTGAACTGGGTGAAGAAAACCGCGTGCCGATGCTGGAAGCCCCACCGCTGGCGCGTGCGCTGTATCGTCACGCGGAAGTGGGGCAGCAAATTCCCGGCCAGCTGTATGCCGCCGTGGCGGAAGTGCTTGCCTGGGTATGGCAGCTAAAACGCTGGCGTCTGGCGGGCGGAACGCCGCCGAAAAAACCTGATAACCTGCCGGTGCCTGAGGCGCTGGATTTTTTGAATGAGAAGGACTCTGATGGCTAATCTGGCTGCAATGCTGCGTCTGCCCGACAATTTTAAATCGACCCAGTGGCAGGTTCTCGCCGGGCCGGTGTTGATCCTGCTGATTTTGTCGATGATGGTGCTGCCGCTGCCCGCATTCGTTCTCGACCTGCTGTTTACCTTCAACATCGCCCTGTCGATTATGGTGCTGCTGGTGGCAATGTTCACCCAGCGAACGCTGGAGTTTGCCGCATTCCCCACCATTCTGCTGTTCACAACGCTGCTGCGTCTGGCGCTCAACGTGGCATCCACGCGTATCATCCTGATGGAAGGGCATACCGGCGGCGCGGCGGCGGGGAAAGTCGTGGAAGCCTTCGGCCACTTCCTCGTCGGCGGTAACTTTGCTATCGGTATCGTGGTGTTCATCATCCTGGTGATTATCAACTTTATGGTGATCACCAAAGGTGCCGGGCGTATTGCCGAAGTAGGCGCGCGCTTTGTGCTGGACGGCATGCCCGGCAAACAGATGGCGATTGACGCGGATCTCAACGCCGGGATCATCGGCGAAGAAGAGGCTAAAAAGCGTCGTACCGAAGTGACGCAGGAGGCCGATTTTTACGGCTCAATGGACGGGGCAAGTAAGTTTGTGCGCGGCGATGCCATCGCCGGGATCCTGATTATGGTGATTAACATCATCGGTGGCCTGCTGGTGGGGGTATTACAGCACGGGCTGCCGATGGGCAAAGCGGCGGAATCCTACACCCTGCTAACTATCGGTGACGGCCTGGTGGCGCAGATCCCGGCGCTGGTTATCTCTACCGCTGCGGGGGTGATTGTCACCCGCGTCAGCACCGAGCAGGATGTGGGTCAGCAGATGGTCGGCCAGCTGTTCAGCAACCCGCGCGTGATGATGCTGAGTGCCGCTGTGCTGGGCCTGCTTGGTCTGGTGCCAGGAATGCCAAACTTTGTTTTCCTGCTGTTTACTGCTGCGCTGCTCGGGCTTGCCTGGTGGCTGCGCGGGCGCGAAATGAAAACCCCGGAACCAGCGCAGCCGAGCAAACCCGTGGAGAACACCCAGGCGGTCGAGGCCACCTGGAATGACGTACAACTGGAAGACACGCTGGGGATGGAGGTCGGCTATCGCCTGATCCCGATGGTGGATTTCCAGCAGGACGGCGAATTGCTGGGGCGTATTCGCAGCATTCGTAAAAAATTCGCCCAGGAAATGGGCTTCCTGCCGCCGGTGGTGCACATCCGCGACAATATGGATCTGCCGCCTGCGCGCTATCGCATTTTGCTCAAAGGCGTAGAGATTGGTAGCGGTGAAGCCTATCCGGGGCGCTGGCTGGCGATTAACCCCGGCACGGCGGCAGGTACGCTACCTGGCGAAGTGACGGTCGATCCGGCGTTTGGGCTGGCGGCGATTTGGATTGAGAATGCCCTAAAAGAGCAGGCGCAAATTCAGGGCTTTACGGTGGTGGAGGCCAGTACCGTCGTCGCCACACATCTTAACCATTTGATAAGCCAGCACTCGGCAGAGTTGTTTGGGCGTCAGGAAGCGCAGCAACTGCTGGATCGCGTCACCCAGGAGATGCCAAAACTGACGGAGGATCTGGTGCCGGGCGTGGTCACGCTCACTACTCTGCATAAAGTGCTGCAAAATCTGCTCGATGAGAAAGTGCCGATTCGCGATATGCGTACCATTCTGGAGACGCTGGCGGAACACGCGCCGGTGCAACACGATCCGAATGAACTGACGGCGGTGGTGCGCGTGGCGCTGGGTCGGGCGATCACGCAGCGCTGGTTCCCTGGCAGCGATGAAGTGCAGGTGATTGGCCTGGATGCGCCGCTGGAACGTCTGTTGTTGCAGGCCTTGCAGAGCGGCGGTGGCCTGGAGCCGGGGCTGGCGGACAGATTACTGGCGCAAACCCAGGAGGCGCTGGCGCGTCAGGAGATGCTCGGCGCGCCGCCGGTGTTGCTGGTGAATCATGCACTGCGTCCGCTGTTGTCGCGCTTCTTACGCCGCAGCCTGCCGCAACTGGTGGTGCTCTCCAGCCTGGAACTTTCGGACAACCGTAACATCCGCATGACCGCGACGATTGGCGGTAAATGATGATTAAGTCTCTGCTGTTATTGTGTTTGCCCCTCACCGTTCATGCGGCGGGAGAGGGGGCCTGGCAGGCCAGCCGCGCGGGAATGACGCTGAATAATCGCGGTGAGGCGGCATCTTCTTTACCGCTGAGCGCGACTGAGCCGGTCGCAGGTAAAATGACGCTGGTGGCGTGGCGCTACGAGCTTATCGGCCCGACGCCAGCCGGGTTACAAACACGCTTATGCTCCTCTACGCGCTGTGTCGAGCTGGACGGTCAGAGCGGCACGACGCATGCGTTCAGTAACGTGACTGCAATGGAATCCCTGCGTTTTATCTGGCAAGTGCCGGGGGGAGGCAGGCTGGTTCCGGCGTTGAAGATCCGTCGTTATGAGGTGATTGCGAATTACCGCTAGTTGTTCTTTCTTTCGCCGTATGCCGCGCTAATCTGTAGCGTGCCTCGCATTTCTGGTCCCTTCTTTTGATTGAAAAGAAACGTTGTTTTATAAATCAGTGAAGCACGTGCCACCACTCTTTGCATTTTTGCCAGTGAATGGATTCCGCTGGCAATAATGGAAAGGTATCAAGCTTTGCATGATTTTACTGTAGCCGTGTCAGTCCTCTCTTGTCTTCTGAGAGGGGCCTTAAAAAACACAGGATCCACGGCGATGAAAACACGAAAAATAGGTTTGGCTAATTACCTTGCTTACGGGTCAGGGGATTTTCTCGGCGCAGGCACTACTGCGTTAACCGCAGCCTGGCTGCTCTACTTCTACACTACCTTCTGCGGCTTAACGCCGATTGAAGCCACGTTCATTTTTGCGACGGCACGCGTGCTTGATGCCGTTGTCAGCCCGCTGATGGGCTTCTTAACCGATAACTTTGGCTCGACCTGGCTTGGTAAACGCTTTGGCCGCCGTAAGTTCTTTATTATGCTCGGTATTCCCTGCGTCTTCAGCTACTCCTTCATGTGGGTCGGAGACATGGGATTCTGGTATTACCTGCTGACGTATCTGATCTTCGATATCGTCTACACCATGATTCTGGTGCCGTATGAAACACTGGTGCCGGAAATGACCGACGACTTCAAACAGAAAACCAAGTTCTCCGGCGCGCGCATTTCTATGGCGCAGATGTCGGCGATTCTGGCCTCTTTCCTGCCAGGTATTCTGTTGACCACCTTCGGTAAAGACAACGCCATCTCCTTCTTCTACGCAAGCCTGGTCTTCTCGGTGCTGTGCGCGATGATGCTGACCTTTGTCTGGTTCTACACCTGGGAGCGCCCGCGTGAAGAGTGGACGGAAGCGGCGCTGCGTGCGGAAGAAGAGAAAAAGCACCTGACCTTTGCGCAGAGCATGAGTCGTTTGATTACCGAGCTGACCTCCACGCTGCGGATTAAAATTTTCCGCCAGCACCTGGGAATGTATCTCGGTGGCTATATTGCACAGGACGTCTTTAACGCGGTGTTCACCTACTATGTGGTCTTCGTGCTGATGCAGGAAGCCTCTATGGCCTCTAATCTGCTGGGTACCATGGCTATCTTCCAGTTCATTGCGGTTATCGCGATGATCCCGCTGTGCATCCGCTTCGGGCCCGCGCCATCTTACCGCATGGTGGTGGTGCTGTTTGGTCTCGGTTCACTCTCCTACGCGATGCTTTACTACGCAGGCATGAGCGACGTTTATTCCCTGTTGTTGCTGATTTCAGCCATTGCCGGTCTGGGTCGCGGTGGTATCAACTATGTGCCGTGGAACACCTATACCTACATTTCTGACGTCGATGAAGTGATTACCGGCCAGCGCCGTGAAGGTATCTTTGCGGGCATCATGACCCTGACGCGTAAAGCGTCTCAGGCGGGTGCGGTGATGATGGTGGGTATCATCATGCAGATGTCGGGTTTTGTCTCTGGCCAGAAAGTTCAGCCGCCGGAAGTGAGCCACACCATCCTGATGATCTTAAGCTTCGGCACCATTCTGGTACTGGCCTGCGGCTTCCTGGTCTCCCTGCGTTTCAAACTGAATCTGAAAACGCACAGTGTCCTGCGTGAAGAGACCGCGAAGATGCGTGAGTCGGGCCGCGCGATGCCGGAAAGCATCACCCCGGATGCCCGCGCCACGGTCGAAATGCTGGCAGGGATGCCCTATGAATCCCTGTGGGGCAACAACAATATTGGTTATCTGAATCGTAACAAACCTGCTGCGCCATCGCTTAAGCAGGGTGTCACATTGAATTCGACTTATCACAGAGGTTAATGGATATGAAAGTTTGGCCGGTAAAACACAGCGCGTTATTACGTCAACCGGAGCGTTTTATCTCCCGGGAAGAGCTGAAGGGTTTGATCCAGACGGTGACCAACAACCTGGTCAACATTAAGGATGAAACCGGTCAGTTCCTGCTGCGCCTCGACGATGGCCGCGTGATTGATACCAAAGGCTGGGCCGGTTGGGAGTGGACGCACGGTGTCGGCTTGTACGGTATTCACCAGTACTTCCAGCAGACCGGCGATGTGGCGATGCGCGACATCATCGACAACTGGTTCGCCGATCGCTTTGCTGAAGGGGCAACCACCAAAAACGTCAACACCATGGCGCCGTTCCTGACGCTGGCGTATCGCTACGAAGAGACGGGTAACGCCGCGTATCTGCCGTGGCTGGATAGCTGGGCTGAGTGGGCGATGAACGAAATGCCGCGCACCAATCACGGCGGCATGCAGCACATCACGCTGGCGGAGGAAAACCATCAACAGATGTGGGATGACACGCTGATGATGACCGTACTGCCGCTGGCGAAAATTGGTAAATTGCTCAATCGACCGGAATATGTTGAAGAGGCGGTATATCAGTTCCTGCTGCACGTACAGAACCTGATGGACCGGGAGACCGGTCTCTGGTTTCACGGCTGGACCTACGATGGTCAGCATAACTTCGCCAACGCCCGCTGGGCGCGCGGCAATAGCTGGCTGACGATTGTGATCCCTGACTTCCTGGAACTGGTGGATCTGCCGGAAAACAACGCCGTGCGTCGTTATCTGGTACAGGTACTGAACGCGCAGATTGCCGCGCTGGCGAAATGCCAGGATGAAAGCGGCCTGTGGCACACGCTGCTCGACGATCCGAACTCTTACCTTGAAGCCTCTGCAACAGCGGGATTTGCCTACGGGATTCTCAAAGCCGTGCGTAAGCGCTACGTCGGGGCGGAGTATGCGGAAGTGGCGGAAAAAGCGATTAAAGGGATTGTGAAACACATCTCGCCGGAAGGGGAACTGCTGCAAACCTCATTTGGCACCGGGATGGGTTCGAATCTCGATTTCTATCGCGAGATCCCGCTGACCTCTATGCCTTACGGCCAGGCGATGGCGATTTTGTGTCTGACGGAGTATTTGCGTAAGTATTTTTGATGGTGCAACGTGCCGGATGCGCTTCGCTTATCCGGCCTACAGAATACGCACCATAGCTGCAATTAAAAAACCCGGCATCAGCCGGGTTTCTTTATTACATCCGCTCTACCGTCTCAATACCCAAGGTATCCAGACCGGTTTTCAGCGTTTTCGCCGTCAGCAGCGCCAGTTTCAGACGGCTGTTGCGAATAGATTCGCTTTCTGCGCTCAGGATCGGGCAGTGCTCGTAGAAGCCAGAGAACAGACCCGCCAGATCGTACAGGTAGGCACACATAACGTGCGGCGTGCCTTCGCGAGCGACCACGTTCAGGGTTTCTTCGAATTGCAGCAGGCGCGCAGCCAACTGGGCTTCACGATCTTCTTTAATCTCAACCGTTGCGTTCAGCAGTTCGCTCTCTTCGATACCTGCTTTGCGGAACACGGAAAGCACACGGGTGTAGGCATACTGCATATACGGTGCAGTGTTACCTTCAAACGCCAGCATGTTGTCCCAGTCGAAGATATAATCGGTGGTACGGTTTTTAGAAAGATCCGCATATTTCACCGCGCCGATACCGACCGCATTAGCCAGTTTTTCCAGCTCTTCAGCTGGCATATCCGGGTTCTTCTCGGCGACCAGGCGACGGGCGCGTTCCAGCGCTTCGTCCAGCAGATCAGCAAGCTTCACGGTGCCGCCGGCACGGGTTTTGAACGGCTTGCCGTCTTTGCCCAGCATCATACCGAACATGTGGTGTTCCAGCGGTACGGATTCCGGCACGTAACCGGCTTTGCGCACGATGGTCCACGCCTGCATCAGGTGCTGATGCTGACGGGAGTCGATGTAGTACAGCACGCGGTCAGCATGCAGGGTTTCATAACGGTATTTCGCGCAGGCGATATCGGTGGTGGTGTAGAGGTAGCCGCCATCCTTTTTCTGGATGATGACGCCCATAGGCTCACCTTCTTTGTTCTTGAACTCGTCAAGGAACACCACGGTTGCGCCTTCGCTCTCTACAGCCATGCCTTTCGCTTTGAGATCGGCAACAACTCCCGGCAGCATCGGGTTGTAAAGGCTCTCACCCATTACGTCGTCGCGCGTCAGGGTGACGTTCAGACGGTTATAGGTGATCTGGTTCTGGGTCATGGTGATATCGACCAGCTTGCGCCACATCTCGCGGAAATATTCATCGCCGCCCTGCAGTTTCACCACGTAGCTACGCGCGCGCTCGGCAAACGCTTCGTCTTCATCGTAGTGTTTTTTTGCGTCGCGATAGAAACCTTCGAGGTCAGCCAGTTCCATTTCACCGGCGTTTTCCTGCTGCTGTTTTTCCAGCCACGCGATCAGCATGCCGAACTGGGTACCCCAGTCGCCGACGTGGTTTGCGCGGATCACTTTATGGCCCAGCAGTTCCAGGGTTCGCACGGAGGCATCGCCAATGATGGTGGAGCGCAGGTGACCCACGTGCATCTCTTTTGCGACGTTAGGTGCAGAGTAGTCCACCACGATGGTTTGCGGTGCAGGCTGGGTAATCCCCAGACGATCGGAGGCCAGCGCGTTATTGACGTGCTCAGCCAGGAATGCCGGGTCGAGGAAGATATTGATAAACCCCGGGCCTGCGATTTCAACTTTGCAGGCGACACCGGTAAGGTCGAGGTGAGACAGGACCTGCTCTGCCAGTTGTCGCGGCGCCATGCCCAGTTTTTTCGCAACCGCCATCACGCCATTAGCCTGATAGTCGCCGAACTGTACTTTTGCTGACTGACGAACCTGCGGTTCGCAATCGGCAGGCGCGCCTGCCGCAATCAGGGCCTGGCTAACCTTTTCTGAGAGAAGAGCCTGAATATTCACCGAAATACCTTACATTGAAAGACGTGGCATCGCGTTAAGAGCCGCGTCGGGTGTGGATAAATTAAGGCGGGAGTATACTGCATTTGCCTGATGGCGTCAGCATCAGGGACGCGTTACAAACCGCCAGATGCGCCTGCACGATTAATGAATAACCACTCATGTCGCCGACGGTCTTGGTTCACTGCGAACAACAGGGTAGATTAGCGCCTTTATTGCAAACGGGAGTGGGAAAATGGCTAACTGGCAGACAATTGAAGAACTGAAGGATATTTCTGCGGATCTCCCGCGTTTCGTTCAGGCGTTAACAGAACTGTCCACTCGTCTGGGTTTAAACATTGCCCCGCTCGATGCCGACCATATATCGCTACGCTGTCATCAAAATGCCACCGCTGAGCGCTGGCGTCGCGGGCTGGAGCAGTGCGGTGAACTACTTTCAGAGAATATCATCAATGGCCGCCCCATCTGCCTGTTTAAACTGCGAGAACCTGTGTGCGTGGCGCACTGGCAGTTCAGCGTAGTCGAGCTTCCCTGGCCGGGCGAAAAGCGCTATCCCCACGAAGGCTGGGAGCATATTGAAATCGTACTGCCCGGAGAGCCGGAGACCTTAAATGCCCGCGCGCTGGCATTATTGAGCGATGACGGGCTAAGCCAGCCGGGGATTTTTATCAAAACCAGTTCGCCGAAAGGGGAGAAGGAGCGTCTGCCCAATCCGACTCTGGCCGTTACCGACGGTAAAGTGACTATCAAATTTCACCCCTGGACGATTGAAGCGATCGTTGCCAGCGAACAGGCAGTGTAACAATGTGAAGTGACGCGGGGTCTGCGGCCGCGAACCGTGGCATGATCCGCCCAGTTTTGAGTTATGGAGAAGCGAATGACAGTGCTGGAGATATGCTGTTACAGCATGGAATGCGCGCTGAGCGCAGAAAAAAACGGTGCCGATCGCATCGAATTGTGTGCCGCGCCGCTGGAGGGCGGGCTGACGCCTTCTTATGGTGTGTTGGAGTCTACGCGAGAGCAGGTGTCGATTCCGGTACATCCAATTATTCGCCCGCGCGGCGGTGATTTTTGCTACACCGACGGTGAGTTTCAGGCGATGCTTGAAGATGTGCACACCGTCCGCGAACTGGGTTTTCCCGGCCTGGTGATCGGCGTGCTGGATGAAGCTGGCAACGTCGATAACGCGCGGATGCAGCAAATTATGGCGGCGGCGGGCCCGCTGGCGGTGACTTTTCATCGTGCTTTTGATATGTGTGCGGATCCGCAGCAAGCCTTTGATACGCTGGCAAAACTGGGCGTGGCAAGGGTGCTGACATCCGGGCAAAAAGCGTCAGCGGAAAAAGGTCTTTCATTAATTCGGGAACTTATTGCCCGTGCCGATGCTCCAATCATTATGGCGGGGGCAGGAGTCAGGGCCAGCAACCTTGAACTGTTTCTTGAGGCAGGTGTGAAGGAAGTTCACAGCTCTGCCGGGCAGTGGATCCCGTCGGCAATGCGTTACCGTAATCCGGGGCTCTCCATGTCAACAGACCCGGACGCGGATGAATACTCGCGCTATGCCGTCGACGCAACCGCCGTTGCGCAAATGAAGGCGATTATCGCGCGCCGCGCCGAATAACCGATTTTTACCGCGCATCATGTCGCCCAATGTGATGTTTGCTTGTACCAGGCCCCTGCCAATTCAACAGGGGCCTTTTTTTATCTCCCGGGCGGTGTAACGCTGCACTATTCGACAGTGTACATAAATGGATAAATGAACTATCATTGTTCATATATGTAATATGCATTAAAGCCACGCAGGCGAGGGGGGAACGATGGCAATCGTCAACAAGCAGCATGAAAATAATGCGATAGATACCAGTAAGGCGCTGCCCGTTGTCTTCCGTATTCTGGATAAATGGCAATGCACCACAGATGAACAGTTAAAACTGTTGGGTGTGAGTTCGCGTTCAACATTGAACAAGTATAAAGAGGTGAGTGGCGGTATCCGTCTAAGTGCGGATACGCTCGAGCGGATGAGCTACATCCTTAACATTCATAAATGCCTGCGCGTGTTGTTCACCGCCGATGACAGCATTTATGGCTGGGTGCGCAAACCGAATAATCATCCTTTCTTCGCCGGGCGCTCGGCAATGGACGTGATGAGCGGCGGTCGGGTTGCCGACCTTTACGAGGTTGCCACACGTCTTCAGGCGTGGAGAGGAGGCATGGCTTGATTAATGACGCGCCCATCCTCGCCGCCTTTAAAGGCGCAACGGCTTATCGCATTATCCCCAGCCGCTATCCCACTATCGATTTATTTGAAGATGTCGCCAGTAGCGATGAATTAGAAGCCGTGTGGGCAGTCGAAGCCATCACCAATGAGCGGTTACAGGAGCAAGTGGGTTCGTTATCCAGAGTGCCAAAAGAAGACTGGCTTGTCGGGCTTAATGGCTGTAGCTACGTGATGGCGGCTTTTACGCATGTGAACCCGGAGGGCGCACGTTTCACGACGGGAGATTTTGGCGGTTATTACTGTGCGCCGCAGCTTGATACGGCGGTGAAAGAGACGGTGTACCATCAGGAGCGTATTTTTGGTTACACCAACGAACCGGCACAGAAAGTTCAGATGCGAGTTCTCTATACGGAGTTTGATGCCACGCTGGTGGATATCACGCAGGAACCTTACCTCTCTTCTTCGATTTATCATGCTACCGACTACAGCCAGTCGAAGGCGTTTGCGCAGCAGCAAAAGGCACAACATGTTGACGGCATTCACTATTGTTCCGTTCGCCACGCCGGACATACCTGTTATGTGCTGTATCGGCCTTGTCTGGTGACGAAGATCCTTCAGGCGGAGCATCTGGAGTATCACTGGAACGGCAGATCGATTTCCAACATTCTCAGCATCCGGTTGTACGGGGATTAGTGGTGGGAGCAATTGTCGGATGCGGCTTCGCCTTATCCGACCTACGGTGCTTTGTAGGCCTGATAAGCGAAGCGCATCAGGCGTTGCGAAGGAGTTAAGGTTTTTTCGCAATCAACACTGCGCGCAGCGGAGCCGGGTAACCTTCAATCGTTTTTGTCGGGTCGTTCGGGTCAAGGAAGTCGGCCAGTGACTCGGTGACCATCCATTCGGTGCGACGCTGCTCGTCGGTGGACGTCACAGACATATCCACAATACGCACATCAACAAAGCCGCACTTTTCCAGCCAGTTTTTCAATGCCGGGGCGGAAGGGATAAAGTAAACATTACGCATTTGCGCGTAGCGATCGCCCGGCACCAGCACCGTATTTTCGTCACCTTCAACCACCAACGTTTCCAGCACCAGCTCACCTTCGCTCACCAGTTGATCTTTCAACTGCCAGAGGTGTTCCAGCGGCGAACGGCGATGATACAGCACGCCCATTGAGAACACGGTATCAAAGGCTTTCAGCGCTGGAAGCTGTTCAATGCCGAGCGGCAGCAGGTGTGCGCGCTGGTCATTCCCCAGCAATTTACGCACCGCTTCAAACTGGCACAGGAACAACTGCGTGGGGTCGATACCCACCGCCAGATGCGCGCCCGCGCCAATCATGCGCCACATGTGATAACCGCTACCGCAGCCGACATCCAGAATAGTGCGCCCGGTCAGGTCGGACAGGTGCGGCAGCACGCGTTCCCATTTCCAGTCGGAGCGCCATTCGGTATCAATATTCACGCCATAAAGGGAGTAGGGGCCTTTGCGCCATGGCATCAGATTGCGCATCAACGTATCAATGCGTTTGATTTGCCCGTCGCTGAGCGGCGTTTCACTCTCGGCGGTCACGCTGTGCAGCAGGTCCAGTTTCCACGGGGTGATTTCCGGCAGGAACTCAACGGCGTTGGACCACTGCTTAAACAACCCGTGCTGATCGCGCTGCCAGGTGGCGATTTGCGCGGGCAGGGTTTCCAGCCAATGAGAGAGGTGATTTTTTGCAATCAGCTGGTAAAAATTGCCGAACTCGATCATGCCGCCGCTCCTGCTTTCAGTGCCACCAGTGAACCGAAGTTGAAGCACTGGAACCACAGTTCGCTATGCTCAAACCCGGCCTGGCTCAGGCGCGCTTTATGGGTTTCGACAGAATCAGTGAGCATCACATTTTCCAGCATGCTGCGCTTCTGGCTGATCTCCAGTTCGCTATAACCGTTGGCCCGCTTGAAGTCGTGATGCATGTTAAACAGCAGTTCGCCGACGGTGGCGTCTTCAAAGCTGAATTTTTCTGACAACACCAGCGCGCCACCGGGATTTAACCCTTTATAGATTTTATTCAGCAGCGCCTGACGTTCAGCGGGCTCAAGAAATTGCAGGGTAAAGTTGAGGACTACCATCGAGGCGTTCTCAATCTCGATATCGCGGATATCACCCTCAATCACCTCAACCGGCGTTGGCGCTTTATAGGCGTCAATATGGCGACGGCAGCGTTCCACCATCGCCGGGGAGTTATCCACCGCGATAATTTTGCTGCTCTCATGGGCGATATTACGGCGAATGGAGAGCGTTGCCGCACCCAGCGAACAGCCGAGATCGTAGACATGGGTGGCAGGCTGAACAAAACGTTCCGCCAGCATACCGATCATCGAGATGATATTGGAGTAGCCGGGGACGGAACGTTGGATCATATCCGGGAAGACTTCGGCTACCCGTTCATCAAAGGTCCAGTCGCCGAGACGGGCAATTGGCGCAGAAAAAAGCGTGTCGCGGTGAGACATAACGTAAAATCCGAAAAAACGAAAACGGCGTATTGTGCGCTAACGGAGTGAGAAAACCAACTCCCACGGCAGATACCACAGATTTGCCAGCACCATGAGCAGAAGCGAAATGTAGGTCGCGCTCATGCCAGAGCGACGCCAGCGGAAAAGGCGATGATGAAAACCATAATAATGCATTAAACGGCCTGCCAGCAGCAAAATGCCGCACAGGTGAACCATCCAGGTTTCCGCACCGTTCATTTCCATAAACAGCAATAAAATGACGCCGATGGGAATATATTCCACCGCATTGCCGTGAATACGAATCGCGCTTTGCAGTTCGCTAAAACCGCCGTCACCGTAGGCGACGCGATATTGCATGCGCAGGCGAACGACGTCGAAGGAAAACTTGATCAACAACAGTGCGGCCAGTACGGCATAAAGCGCACTTACCATACAAACTCCCTTTCTCGCTGGCAGATGGCATTCACTATGATAGGTAGGAATATCAAAAAAGAGAAGATTGTTGTGGGATCGCGGGCGCAGAACCTACTTCCGGCAGTGCGATTTGCAGGTTATGCCAGAGGGCGTTAACCAGCTCCAGTGCCTGTGCAATATCCGGCGTATGTAAAAACAGGTACGGTGTGGTGGTGGTGGTCCACTCGGGGAGTTTCTTCAGCCAGGCTGCAAAAAATGCCTGATTCTGCGCCATATCATCACTACCGATAAACCGGACCATCGGATTTTTGGCGGTAACAATGGCGTGAACCGGCACTTTTGGCTTCTTTCGCTGGGCGTCAACGATAGCCTCGCTGTGCGGCACGGCGGCATGCACCGGGCGACTATCGAGGATCGTGCGATTGACGCCGCGTTCTATCAACCCGCGATTCAGCTGCTGCTCGGCTTCACCTTTATCGAAAAACTGCGGATGGCGCACTTCTATGCCATAGGTGAAATTTTTCGGCAGGCCTTCGAGGAAAGCCCACAAAACGGGAAGATCCTGTGGGCCGAAGGTGGCGGGCAACTGGAGCCAGTATTGTCCAATCCTGTCTTCCAGCGGCGACATCCGCTGAAAAAATTCCGTGGTCAGGTCATCGCAGTGGCGAAGTTTTGCTTCGTGGGAAATGGTCGCCGGGAATTTAAAACAGAAGCGAAAATCATCGCCGGTCTGCTCACGCCAGCGGGTGACGATTTCCGCTTTCGGCAGAGCATAGAGCGTGGTATTGCCCTCGACGCAGTTAAAGTAGCGGGCATAATCCTCCAGCCCGCTAATGCCCTGGCGCGCCCATTTGGGATGTGACCACTGCGGCAGACCGATGTAAATCATAGCGCCTGGGCTATCTCCTCAGTGCTGCGCACGCGGGCGATGCGCGGGAAAATATGCGTCATGCTGCCCTGGTGTTGCTCGGTACTGGCGGCGCTGCACGCGTCTTCAGCGATGATCAGATTAAAGCCCAGTTCCCAGGCGTTGCGCGCGGTGGATTCCACGCCAATGTTGGTGGAAATACCGCACAGGATAATGGTGTCGATGCCGCGACGACGCAGCTGTAACTCCAGGTCGGTGCCGTAAAATGCGCCCCACTGGCGTTTAGTGACTTCAATATCGCGCTCTTGTTTGCCGAGCGCCTGCGGATAGGTCCACCAGTTGTCCGGCAACGCGTGTGCGCCAGCCTGCGCATCAACCGGCTGTTTCAGCGCTTCGGCGAAATCCGCAGACCAACCCACGCGCACCATCACCACCGGAGCACCCACTGCCCGACATTTGTCTGCAAGGTGGGCAGCGCGCGTGACCACATCACTCGCCGTATGCGGGCCACCGGCGAAGGGCAGAATGCCTTCCTGCAGGTCAATAATCACCAGTGCGGTCTTTTTCGCATCAATATTCAACATCACGTTTCTCATCTAAACAGGCAAACAGAGCAATACCTTACGACGTCTGAAGGGTTATCAGCGGGATCTATTTTGTTAATTTTTGTGAGTCTGCGCAATAAGCGTTCAGCTAATGCGCGGATAAACCGCAGCGGGCTTATCGCCAGCGAGAATTTCCAGTATAATAACCCCCTTTTTTCATCCAGTAGTGACATTCAGCTAAAGCTGCGACAGTTGTGCCTGCGGCTAAGTTAAGGGATATCTCATGCGTACAGAATATTGCGGACAGCTTCGACCGTCCCACGTTGGGCAGCAGGTGACTCTGTGTGGTTGGGTCAACCGTCGTCGTGATCTCGGTAGCCTCATCTTCATTGATATGCGTGACCGCGAAGGCATCGTGCAGGTGTTTTTCGATCCGGATCGTGCCGACGCATTAAAGCTGGCCTCCGAACTGCGTAATGAGTTCTGCATTCAGGTAACCGGCACCGTGCGTGCGCGTGACGAGAAAAACGTCAACGCCGACATGGCCACCGGTGAAATCGAAGTGCTTGCGTCTGATCTGACCATCATCAACCGTTCAGAATCACTGCCGCTGGATTCAAACCACGTTAACACCGAAGAAGCGCGTCTGAAGTACCGCTACCTCGACCTGCGTCGCCCGGAAATGGCGCAACGCCTGAAAACCCGCGCGAAAATCACCAGCTTTGTGCGTCGCTTTATGGACGATCACGGTTTCCTCGATATCGAAACCCCGATGCTGACCAAAGCGACCCCGGAAGGCGCGCGCGACTACCTGGTACCGTCTCGTGTACATAAAGGTAAATTCTACGCGCTGCCGCAGTCTCCGCAGCTGTTCAAACAGCTGCTGATGATGTCCGGTTTCGACCGCTACTATCAGATCGTAAAATGCTTCCGTGACGAAGACCTGCGTGCTGACCGTCAGCCGGAATTCACCCAGATCGACGTCGAAACCTCTTTCATGACCGCACCGCAAGTGCGTGAAGTGATGGAAGCGCTGGTACGTCAGCTGTGGCTGGAAATCAAAGGCGTGGATCTGGGCGATTTCCCGATCATGACCTTTGCCGAAGCTGAACGCCGTTACGGTTCCGATAAACCGGATCTGCGTAACCCGATGGAGCTGGTAGATGTTGCAGACCTGCTGAAAGACGTTGAGTTCGCGGTCTTCGCAGGCCCGGCCAACGATCCTAAAGGCCGTGTTGCGGCGCTGCGTGTACCTGGTGGTGCAGCACTGACCCGTAAACTTATCGACGAATACGGTAATTTCGTGAAGATCTACGGCGCGAAAGGTCTGGCTTATATTAAAGTCAACGAACGTGCAAAAGGTCTCGAAGGCATCAACAGCCCGGTAGCGAAATTCCTGAATGCAGAAATCGTCGAAGCGATTCTTGAGCGCACCGGCGCACAAGATGGCGACATGATCTTCTTCGGCGCGGACAACAAAAAAGTGGTTGCCGACGCGCTGGGCGCACTGCGCCTGAAACTGGGTAAAGACCTTAACCTGACCGACGAGTCCAAATGGGCGCCGCTGTGGGTTATCGACTTCCCGATGTTTGAAGACGACGGTGAAGGCGGTCTGACCGCGATGCACCACCCGTTCACCTCGCCGAAAGACATGACCGCAGACGAACTGAAAGCGGCGCCGGAAGACGCGGTAGCGAACGCCTACGACATGGTTATCAACGGCTATGAAGTGGGCGGTGGTTCCGTGCGTATTCACCGTGGTGATATGCAGCAGACCGTGTTCGGCATTCTGGGTATTAACGAACAGGAACAGCGCGAGAAATTCGGCTTCCTGCTCGACGCCCTGAAATACGGTACGCCGCCGCACGCAGGCCTGGCATTCGGTCTTGACCGTCTGACCATGCTGCTGACCGGCACCGATAACATCCGTGACGTTATCGCCTTCCCGAAAACCACGGCAGCAGCCTGTCTGATGACCGAAGCGCCAAGCTTCGCGAATCCGGCTTCTCTGGCTGAACTGAACATTCAGGTCGTGGCGAAGGAAGCAAAAGAGTCTGCGGAGAACAAGTAATATGTCATTCAAGCGTCCCGTGTCGATTCTCGTGGTGATTTATGCCGAGGACACGAAGCGGGTGCTGATGCTACAGCGGCGCGATGATCCTGATTTCTGGCAGTCGGTTACCGGCAGCGTGGAAGAGGGTGAAACCGCGCCGCAGGCCGCCGCACGTGAAGTAAAGGAAGAGGTCTCTGTCGATATTTTCGCAGAGCGTCTGAATCTTATGGATTGTCAGCGTACGGTGGAGTTTGAAATTTTTAGTCATTTACGTCATCGCTATGCGCCGGGCGTCATGCGCAATACCGAATCCTGGTTTTGCCTTGCGCTCCCTCACGAACGGGAGATCGTGTTCACTGAACATCTGACCTACCGCTGGGTTAATGCTGTGGACGCCGCGGCATTAACCAAGTCGTGGAGCAACCGGCAGGCGATTGAAGAGTTTGTAATTAACGCCGCCTGATAGGGCGCGCTTTTTGAGGAAATATTTATGGCAGGTCATAGTAAATGGGCCAACACCAAACACCGCAAAGCGGCACAGGATGCCAAGCGCGGTAAAATCTTCACCAAAATCATTCGTGAGCTGGTAACGGCTGCGCGTCTGGGCGGCGGCGACGCTGGCTCCAACCCGCGTCTGCGTGCGGCGATTGATAAAGCGCTGTCTAACAACATGACGCGTGACACCCTGAACCGTGCCATCGCACGTGGCGTGGGCGGTGATGATGATGCGAACATGGAAACCATCATTTATGAAGGTTACGGCCCTGGCGGTACTGCGGTGATGGTTGAATGTCTGTCTGACAACCGTAACCGTACCGTAGCGGAAGTGCGTCACGCGTTCACCAAAACCGGTGGTAACCTGGGCACTGACGGTTCCGTTGCCTACCTGTTCAGCAAAAAAGGCGTGATCTCCTTCGAGAAAGGCGATGAAGACGCGATCATGGAAGCTGCGCTGGAAGCGGGTGCCGAAGACGTTGTGACCTTCGACGATGGCGCTATTGACGTCTACACCGCGTGGGAAGAGATGGGCGCAGTACGTGATGCGCTGGAAGCTGCTGGCCTGAAAGCCGACGAAGCAGAAGTCTCCATGATCCCATCGACCAAAGCAGACATGGATGCAGAAACTGCGCCGAAACTGCTGCGTCTGATCGATATGCTGGAAGACTGCGATGATGTGCAGGAAGTCTACCATAACGGTGAGATCTCTGATGAGGTAGCAGCGACTCTGTAATGGAGCCGTTCACTCAACAACCGGAGGTGCGTGTTGTCGATTATTCTCGGGATTGACCCCGGCTCACGCATCACCGGTTACGGCGTCATCCGCCAGGTTGGCAGGCAGCTTACCTATTTAGGCAGCGGCTGCATTCGAACCAAGGTGGATGATCTGCCGTCCCGTCTGAAGCTAATCTACGCTGGCGTTAGCGAAATCATCACCCAGTTTCAGCCTGATTTTTTTGCCATTGAGCAGGTCTTTATGGCGAAAAACGCCGACTCCGCGTTAAAGCTGGGACAGGCGCGCGGCGTGGCAATTGTCGCGGCGGTGAATCAGGATCTACCGGTGTTTGAATATGCCGCCCGTCAGGTCAAGCAGACCGTCGTGGGCATTGGTAGCGCGGAGAAAAGCCAGGTGCAGCACATGGTGCGCACGCTGCTGAAGCTCCCCGCGAATCCACAGGCCGATGCCGCCGATGCGCTGGCTATTGCCATCACCCACTGCCATGTCAGCCAGAACGCGATGCAAATGAGCGAATCGCGGCTGAATCTGGCGAGAGGGCGACTGCGTTGAATTCGAATGCCTCTGCTAATTAAGGCAGAGGCATTATCGTTTTGATATTAATTCTGCTGTTTAAAATAGTCTTTGCATTGTTGCCATGTTAGCCCCATTGGCCAACTTTGGCGTTCGACCTGGCCATCAATCATGGCATTTGCACGGGTAAACGTTTCTTTATCATCAGCTATGCAAGAGGCGATCAATACACCATTCAGCGTTCTTGTAGAGTGGTATTGCTCGTAGCGGTCTCTCCAGCCTTGAAGAAGGTCGTTCCAGGAGACTATTTTTTTATCTCGCAATAAATTCATGCTATCTGGTTGGAAGAAGAAAGCATTATGCCAAATGTAAGCATACATAGATAAACCAGACTGTGTTTTATTTTTATCTGCAGCAATCCGGGCGATCTTTTCTATTTCTTCATAACTGCCGCCCCACTTAGGTAATCGCCCCTCCATTGCCTGTAAATAATTATCCTGATAAGTAGGGTATTTTTCAATTCCTTCATAAAAGGTTTTATATAATAAATCTTTATCTTCAAGGTTTCTGGCAACCATCATCATGATGGGATACCATTCAGCATCTTTATCAGCCAGATCCTTGTTTTTTAGAAGGTATTCCTTTTCCTGGTTGACAAGTTTTTTATATTTTGGCCATACACTGGGATCTACAGAGTCCGCCGGGCCTTCACCCCGGAGTTCGACAATCTGAGCATTATATTTAAATGCTTTAAGTATCCTTGCACCGGACGAATTGGGTACAGCTTTCAACCATTCATTGATTGTTTCGTCGGTAAAACCACCATCGCTGACATCATTCTTATATATGTCGTACATACTTCCCCAAAATATTTCTAGTTTTTGCGTCCCTCCGCTGGTAGCTGGAAAATTGGTATTATATTGTTTAATTATTGATTCCAACTGTACCCAGTCTTTTTTATAAGTAAGGTCCATTACTTGTTGTTCAATAACTCCACGCTCTGTCATTTCAGTTGTAGTACTTGCTGAAGCAATGATTGGAGAAAGTATTAATGATGAAAATATAAATTTCTTAACATTCATAGAACATCCTTTTCTGTAAAAAGCATCTTGATTTTTAGTTAAATAACTGCAGGTTACTTTATGTTTTGAACATTACTGTCGAAGATAAGAGTCAGACTCGGATGATGCCACAAGCTGGCTGGTGTCACGGTTTTTCGCTCCCACGGAATCGAGCCCAGAAACCAGAACTTCCAGAAGGTGAGTTTGGCGTTGGGGTTACTTTGCAGCAAGTTCCCGAAGGTTTCTATTTCGCCCACCGGGATGCATAACGCTTCTTTATAGATATCGAAGACAAATTTCGAGCAGAACTGACGCGCAGAATCGTATTTAAAGCCGGTATGGTAAAGCTTATGCAGCCGTCCTGGCACCTTTTCCACCAGCGCCAGTTTTTGTTCTGCGGTTAATCCGCCAGCCAGACGGCGGACGCCGTAGCGTTGATTGGTCGAGCGTTCAATGAAGCGAGACAACGTTGTTATGGTAGAGAGCGGTACGCGGCTTTCGGCGACCAGGTAATCATCGCCGTCATGTCCGATAATTATCCCCACATGATTGCTCCAGCATTGTGAGGCCGTAGAAATTTGCCCAAACAGGCGAGCGCCGATGCAGGTAAAAACAATATCACCGGTTTCATATTTGGTTGGGTAATTGATTTTCACTGTTTCTATCCGTTTATAATTAAAGACAGAAGGGGTTGTATTTGTCTAAATAAAAAGTATCATCTTGGCTATTTATAGTAAAGATATGTTCGATAATATTTTTATGGACAATGGATTCCTTGTTAAATATTTAGCTTGTGAATATTAAATTCAGTGTTAAATGTGTTTTCATGAGGTTTTGTTGATTTTAGAGGAAGTGTTTATGTACTTGATTGTGTTGTTGGGGGTAGCTTAAATGGAAGTTTTTAATGAAGTGTCTCAATCATGTTCGCAGAAAGCGATTCTTAAATTAAACAATTAACTGCTGAAGAAAATCTCATTTAGTAGCGGGGCGGATATGGAGGTTCTATGTCGCTTAGCTTATTGGCTGTATATTTATGATTATGCTGAGTTGTCAATAAAATGCATAGATCTAACAAGTTCCTTACAATTCAAGCAGAATTATAATGTTTGGAGTTTTATCCATTTTATGTGGGGGTTAAAAATTCGGATTTTACGAAGTCGTGGGCAAGAAACAGAAGCTGAACATATCGCGTCAATAATTGATGCACATTTTTCATCACCAACAAAGTTATTGGCCAAAGATTGTGATATACAGAAATTTGAGGCCCGCCGTAGATCCCGTTTCACATATGATTTTATAAACAACAAAGATAAAATTGATGAGGAATTAGCGGGAGGTAATTTTCATACCGCAAATGAATGGCGTATGAATGCGTTGTTGTCACTGATTGGTGATACCTAAACGGGGTTATATCCTGAGTTGAATAAAAATAAGTCTATTATAGAAAATACAATATTAGAATATATGGATGCACTTAGGATAGAAAATAAATGAAGAGATATCCCAGTTTATCTACGGACAACTATAAAATCATCAGTAGAGTAACTGACATGCCTGGTACAAGGAGGTAAAAAGCACATTACTTGCATTTTTGTTCTCTCCCTCGCTGGATATCTATCCAGCATTTTTTTATGATACACCTTTGTATCAGAGCCATTAACGCAGGAGCGTCATGTGATAGGCAGACTCAGAGGCATCATCATTGAAAAACAACCCCCGTTAGTACTGCTGGAAACGGGCGGCGTCGGCTATGAAGTGCATATGCCGATGACCTGCTTCTATGAGCTGCCGGAAGCGGGGCAGGAAGCCATCATCTTCACCCATTTCGTGGTGCGCGAAGATGCACAGTTGCTGTACGGCTTTAACAACAAACAGGAACGTACCCTGTTTAAAGAATTGATTAAAACCAATGGCGTTGGCCCGAAACTGGCGCTGGCGATCCTCTCCGGTATGTCGGCGCAGCAGTTTGTTAATGCCGTTGAGCGCGAAGAACTTGGCGCGCTGGTGAAACTGCCGGGCATCGGCAAAAAAACCGCCGAGCGTTTGATTGTCGAAATGAAAGACCGCTTCAAGGGCCTGCACGGCGACCTGTTTACGCCAGCCGCCGACCTGGTGCTCACCTCTCCGGCTGGCCCGGCGACGGACGATGCAGAGCAGGAAGCGGTTGCCGCGCTGGTGGCGCTGGGCTATAAACCTCAGGAAGCCAGCCGGATGATCAGCAAAATCGCCCGTCCGGATGCCAATAGCGAAACATTGATCCGCGAAGCGTTACGCGCTGCGCTGTGAGGTAGAGGATGATTGAAGCAGACCGCCTGATTAGTGCAGAAAGTACGCTGCCAGAAGATGTGGTAGACCGCGCCATCAGGCCTAAATTGCTGGAAGAGTACATTGGTCAGCCGCAGGTGCGCTCGCAGATGGAGATTTTCATCCAGGCCGCGAAGCTGCGTGGTGATGCGCTCGACCATTTGCTTATTTTCGGCCCTCCTGGGCTGGGTAAAACCACGCTTGCTAATATCGTTGCCAATGAAATGGGCGTGAATTTGCGCACTACCTCTGGCCCGGTGCTGGAGAAAGCGGGCGACCTGGCGGCAATGCTGACGAACCTCGAACCGCATGATGTGCTGTTTATCGATGAAATTCATCGACTGTCACCGGTGGTAGAAGAGGTGCTCTATCCGGCGATGGAGGATTATCAGCTCGACATCATGATTGGTGAAGGCCCGGCGGCGCGCTCGATTAAAATTGATTTGCCGCCCTTTACGCTGATTGGTGCGACAACGCGTGCGGGTTCATTAACTTCACCGCTGCGTGACCGTTTCGGTATTGTTCAGCGCCTTGAGTTTTATCAGGTGCCTGACCTGCAACATATCGTTGGCCGTAGCGCCCGTTATATGGGGCTGGAGATGAGTGAAGAGGGCGCGCTGGAAGTTGCTCGCCGCGCACGCGGTACGCCGCGTATCGCCAACCGCCTGCTGCGTCGCGTACGCGACTTCGCGGAAGTGAAGCATGATGGCACCATTTCAGCGGATATCGCCGCGCAGGCGCTGGATATGCTTAACGTCGATGCGGAAGGGTTTGATTACATGGACCGCAAATTGCTGCTGGCCGTTATCGATAAATTCTTCGGCGGCCCGGTGGGGTTAGATAACCTGGCGGCGGCGATTGGTGAAGAGCGGGAAACTATTGAAGATGTGCTGGAGCCCTATCTGATTCAGCAGGGCTTCCTGCAACGTACGCCGCGTGGACGTATGGCGACGGTGCGTGCGTGGAATCACTTCGGCATTACGCCGCCGGAAATGCCCTGAGAACCGTGTCGGATGGCGATGCTCGCGCATCTTATCCGACCTACAAAACCGTATTCGTAGGCCGGATAAGGCGAAGCCGCCATCCGGCATCTCAACGGCTCACTGAGCCTGCTTTTTCATCATACTGAAAATAAACAGCACCGCGGCACACAGCACCACGGAGGGCCCGGCCGGTGTATCATAAAACGCCGAGAAGGTCAGGCCGCCGGTGACCGCAATCATCCCTACGCCAACGGCGATGCTCGCCATTTGTTCCGGCGTGCGGGCAAAACGACGTGCCGTCGCGGCGGGAATAATCAGCAGTGAAGTAATGATTAGCGCACCTACAAACTTCATTGCCACGCCGATGGTTAACGCCGTCACCAGCATCAGCAGCAGTTTCACGCGTTGCAGCTTCACACCATCGACAAACGCCAGGTCCGGGCTGATGGTCATCGACAGCAGGTTACGCCACTGCCAGAGAAGAATGGCCAGCACAATCACCACGCCAATCGCGATGGAAATCAGATCTTCCGGCGTTACCGCCAGCAGGTCGCCAAACAAATACGCCATCAGATCCACGCGGATATTCGACATCAGGCTGACGACCACCAGACCCAGCGACAGCGCACTGTGCGCCATAATCCCCAGCAAGGTATCGACCGCAAGGTGAGGGCGTTTTTCCAGCCATACCAGCCCGCCGGCCAAAAAGAGCGTAACCGCGATAACCGCATAGAAAGGATTTACATCCAGCAGCAGGCCAAACGCTACGCCCAGTAATGAAGCATGGGCCAGGGTATCGCCGAAATAGGACATACGACGCCAGACCACAAACGAGCCCAGCGGGCCAGCGGCGCACGCCAGCATCATCCCGGCCAGCCAGCCGGGCAGTAACAATTCAATCATGAGTGACCATTTCCCCGACGCAAAACAATACGACCCTGTAAATCGTGGCGATGGTTATGCTGATGGCGGTAGATGCCGAGTTGTTCAGCGCCGCGCGGGCCGAACATCGAGATAAATTCTGGATGCATCGACACTACGTCCGGCGTGCCGGAACAGCAGATGTGATGATTCAGGCATAAAACTTCGTCAGTTTTTGCCATCACCAGGTGCAGGTCGTGCGAAACCATCAGCACCGCGCAGTCCAGTTCCTGACGTAGCTGGTTAATCAGATCGTACAGCGCGACCTGACCGTTAACATCGACACCCTGCGTCGGTTCGTCCAGCACCAGCAACTGCGGGCTGTTCAACAGCGCGCGCGCCAGCAGGACGCGTTGCGTCTCGCCGCCAGAGAGTTTCTGCATTGGCGCGTTAAGCAAATGACCTGCCTGCACGCGTTTCAGCGCCGGAAGGATATCCGCTTTTTTGGTTGCCGGGTGCAGACGTAAAAAGCGCTCCACCGTCAGCGGCAGCGTGGCATCCAGGTGTAATTTCTGCGGCACATAGCCAATGCGCAGTTTGCCCTCGCGCTTGATCACGCCTTCATTGGGTGCTACCAGGCCTAAAACCACGCGTACCAGCGTGGATTTACCCGCACCGTTCGGCCCGAGTAACGTCAAAATGCGTCCTGGCTTCAGGGCCAGTGAAATGTCAGACAGCACGCGGCGCTGGCCGAATGAGACCGAAACATTTTCCAGTGTTACAAGATTCGTCATAGCAATTAAGGGTTGCACAAGTGAGTGAATGTTATAATATCACATTCCACTTATTCATTACGATTATCAGACGCATTATGTTACAGAAAAATACGCTTCTTTTCGCTACTTTATCGATTGCGTTGAGCGGTGCCGCCGTTCAGCGCGCTGACGCGGCTGTGGTCGCCTCATTAAAACCGCTTGGATTTATCGCTTCAGCTATCACCGATGGCGTCACCGAGACGCAGGTTTTACTGCCTGATGGTGCGTCTGAGCATGATTATTCTCTGCGACCTTCTGATGTAAAACGCTTACAGAACGCGGACTTAGTCGTTTGGATTGGGCCGGAAATGGAAGCGTTCATGAATAAGTCAACGCAAAGCATTTCTGACAAAAATAAAGTCACCATTGCCCAGCTTGACGACGTGAAACCGTTGCTCATGAAAGGGGGAGATGATGATGACCATGACCATGAAGGTGACCACGATCACGCAGGCCATGAGAGTGAAAAAGGTGACGCACATCACCATCACGGCGACTACAACATGCATCTGTGGCTCTCGCCAGAGATAGCGCGGCTGTCAGCGGTTGCAATCCATGACAAATTAGTGGAACTTATGCCGCAGAGTCGAGCCAAACTCGACGCCAACCTGAAGGATTTTGAGGCACAATTAGCCACAGCCGATAAAGAGGTTGGTAACGAGCTGGCACCGCTGAAAGGGAAGGGGTATTTCGTTTTTCATGACGCCTATGGCTACTATGAAAAACAGTACGGTTTAACGCCGCTTGGCCACTTTACCGTAAACCCTGAAATCCAACCCGGTGCGCAGCGTTTACATCAAATCAGAACACAGTTGGTTGAGCAAAAAGCAGCCTGCGTTTTTGCTGAGCCACAGTTCAGGCCAGCGGTCGTTGAAGCGGTGGCCCGGGGAACTTCTGTGCGTATGGGCACGTTAGATCCTCTGGGTACAAACATTCAATTGAGCAAAGAGAGTTACGCGACGTTTCTTCGTCAACTCGCGAACCAATATTCGAGCTGCCTGAAGGGAGATTAATGAGGAAGTGAATACGTGCAACAGATAGCCCGCTCTGTCGCCCTGGCGTTTAACAATTTGCCGCGACCCCACCGCGTTATGCTGGGGTCGTTGACAGTCCTGACTTTAGCGGTCGCCGTATGGCGACCATACGTTTATCACCCAACATCCAGCCCGATTGTGCGCACCATCGAGCTTGAACAGAAAGAAATCCGTTCCCTGTTGCCGGAAGCGAGCGAGCCTATCGACCAGGCAGCACAGGAAGATGAAGCTATCCCGCAGGATGAGCTGGATGAAAAAACCGATAACCAGCATGAGTACGTTGTCTCGACAGGCGACACTCTCAGCAGCATCCTCAATCAGTATGGTATTGATATGGGTGATATCAGTCGTCTTGCGGCGACGGATAAAGACCTGCGTAATATGAAAATCGGCCAGCAGCTCTCCTGGACGCTGACGGCGGATGGCGATTTACAACAGCTCACCTGGGAAATGTCCCGTCGCGAAACTCGTACCTATGACCGCGTTGCTAACGGCTTTAAAATGAGCGCTGAAACGCAGCAGGGCGAGTGGGTGAACAGCCTGCTGAAAGGCACTGTTGGCGGCAGCTTTGTGACCAGCGCGCGCAATGCCGGCCTTACCAGCACAGAAGTTAGTGCGGTAATCAAAGCGATGCAGTGGCAGATGGACTTCCGTAAGCTGAAAAAAGATGATGAATTCGCCGTACTGATGTCGCGCGAAATGCTGGATGGCAAGCGCGAGCAAAGCCAACTGGTTGGCGTGCGTATCCGTTCCGAAGGTAAAGATTACTACGCGATCCGCTCCGAAGACGGTAAGTATTACGACCGTAACGGTACCGGACTGGCAAAAGGATTCCTGCGTTTCCCAACCGCGCGTCAGTTCCGCGTCTCTTCAAACTTTAACCCGCGTCGCCTGAACCCGGTTACCGGTCGTGTCGCGCCGCACCGTGGCGTAGACTTCGCGATGCCGCAAGGCACGCCAGTACTGGCAGTGGGTGACGGTGAAGTGGTCATGGCGAAGCGTAGCGGTGCGGCAGGTTACTATGTGGCGATCCGTCATGGTCGTACTTACACCACCCGCTACATGCACTTGCGTAAAATCCTCGTGAAGCCAGGGCAGAAAATCAAACGTGGCGACCGTATCGCGCTTTCCGGGAATACCGGGCGTTCTACTGGCCCGCACCTGCACTATGAAGTATGGATCAACCAGCAGGCGGTCAACCCGCTAACGGCGAAACTGCCGCGTACGGAAGGCCTGACCGGTTCCGATCGTACGGATTACCTTGCACAGGTTAAGCAGGTCCTTCCGCAGCTGCGTTTTGATTAATTTCGCTTAATTTATATGCAATTAAAGCCGGTGTACTCAGTGTCACCGGCTTTTTCTTTTGTGTGAACCAGAGCGCCTCGCTACACTATCGGTAATCGTTTCGCACCAGAAGCGCTCTTCATGGAATAAGCATGGAAACAAACAAAAAAAACAGTGAATACATTCCTGAATTTGAGAAAGACTTTCGCCGCCCACAGTACTGGGGGGCGTGGTTAGGTGTGTTCGCCTTCGCGGGTGTAGCTTGTCTGCCCGCAAAAGTACGCGACCCGCTATTAGGCTCGTTGGGCCGTCTGGTCGGGCGTTTAGGTAAAAGCGCTCGCCGCCGCGCACAAATCAATCTGCGTTACTGTTTCCCGGACAAAAGCGATGCTGAAGTCGAGTCTATCATTGATGGTATGTACACCACTGCGCCGCAGGCGATGGCGATGATGGCTGAACTGGCGATTCGCGGACCAGAGAAAATTTTGCCGCGCGTCGACTGGCAGGGCAAAGAGATCATCGACGAAATGCACGAGAAGGGCGAGAACGTCATTTTCCTCGTGCCGCACGGCTGGGGCGTGGATATCCCGGCAATGCTGATGGCGTCCCAGGGGCAGAAAATGGCCGCCATGTTCCACAATCAGGGCAACAAAGTATTCGATTATGTGTGGAATACCGTACGTCGTCGTTTTGGCGGTCGTCTGCATGCGCGTAACGACGGCATTAAGCCGTTTATCCAATCAGTGCGTCAGGGCTACTGGGGCTACTATCTGCCGGATCAGGATCACGGCCCGGAGCACAGCGAGTTCGTCGATTTCTTCGCCACCTACAAAGCCACACTCCCGGCGATCGGCCGTCTGATGAAGGTGTGCCGTGCGCGCGTGGTGCCGCTGTTCCCGGTCTATGATGGCAAAACACATCGTTTAACCATTCTGGTACGCCCGCCGATGGACGATCTGCTGGAAGCAGACGATCACACCATTGCGCGTCGTATGAATGAAGAGGTGGAGATTTTTGTCGGCCCGCATCCGGAGCAGTACACCTGGATTCTGAAGCTGCTGAAAACGCGTAAACCGGGTGATATTAAGCCGTATAAACCGAGCGAGCGATATCCAGAGTAAGTGCTTTATGTGCCCGGTGGCGCTGTGCTTACCGGGCCTACACGAATTGAGTAGGGCAAAGTCTGGTAGGCCTGATAAGCGAAGCGCCATCAGGCAGTTTTACAGCCTACTCGTAGCTAAAAATAAAAAGGCCTCTTCACATGAAGAGGCCTTTTACACATTAAAGAACTATCTTATTCGACGGTCAAAATACGCGTGGTGTTGGTGGAACCCACGGTATCCATCACATCACCCTGCGTCACAATCACCAGGTCGCCGGCAACCAGATAGCCTTTATCGCGCAGCAGATTAACAGCTTCATGGGCCGCCGCAACGCCGTCGCTTTCGCTATCGAAATGCACCGGGGTCACGCCGCGATACAGCGCGGTCAGGTTCAGGGTGCGCTCATGACGCGACATGGCGAAAATCGGCAGACCGGAGGTGATACGTGAAGTCATCAGCGCGGTACGGCCAGACTCGGTCATGGTGATGATGGCACTCACACCTTTCAGATGGTTTGCCGCGTACATCGCGGACATCGCAATGGCTTCTTCAACGTTGTCGAACTGCACGTCCAGACGGTGTTTAGAGACGTTGATGCTTGGGATTTTTTCCGCACCCAGGCACACGCGCGCCATTGCCGCGACGGTTTCAGACGGATACTGGCCCGCAGCGGTTTCCGCAGACAGCATTACCGCATCGGTACCATCCAGCACGGCGTTCGCCACGTCCATGACTTCCGCGCGGGTTGGCATTGGGTTGGTGATCATCGATTCCATCATCTGGGTTGCAGTGATCACTGCACGATTCAGCTGACGCGCGCGACGAATCAACGCTTTCTGAATACCCACCAGCTCCGGGTCGCCGATTTCTACACCCAGGTCGCCACGCGCAACCATCACCACGTCAGACGCCAGGATGATGTCATCCATCGCGTCCTGGCTGCATACGGCTTCCGCACGTTCAACTTTTGCCACGATTTTCGCGTCGCAGCCTGCTTCGCGCGCCAGACGACGAGCGTAGTTCAGGTCTTCGCCACAGCGCGGGAAGGAGACCGCCAGATAGTCGACAGCAATTTTTGCTGCGGTGACGATATCTGCTTTGTCTTTCTCGGTCAGGGCTTCAGCAGAGAGGCCGCCGCCCAGTTTGTTGATACCTTTATTGTTGGAAAGCGGGCCGCCGACGGTCACTTCGGTGAACACTTTCATGCCCTGAACTTCCAGCACTTTCAGCTGTACGCGACCATCGTCGAGCAGCAGAATGTCGCCCGGAACCACATCCGCAGGCAGACCTTTATAGTCGATACCGACTTTTTCTTTATCGCCTTCACCTTTACCCAGGTTGGCGTCGAGCAGGAATTTATCGCCGATGTTGAGGAAAACTTTGCCTTCTTTGAAGGTTGAAACACGGATTTTTGGACCCTGGAGATCGCCTAAAATAGCCACATGACGACCCAGTTTTGCCGCGATTTCGCGTACTTTATCTGCGCGAAGCTTATGATCTTCCGGCGTGCCGTGAGAGAAGTTCATTCGTACAACGTTGGCGCCTGCGGCAATCACTTTCTCAAGATTATTGTCGCGGTCAGTGGCTGGCCCTAACGTGGTAACGATTTTGGTTCTGCGAAGCCTTCTGGACATGTAATACTCCGTTAACTTAAACAACCAGGTGTTGCGTGAACATGGATTCGGCTCCTAAAAGGTAGCACCGCTTGCGCAGTGATAACGCCGAATGTCTAATCAATAGTGCTGTAACGATTTTTAGTGGTTATCGCTGTGTGTCATACGTTCTTTATCAAACCGCGATTCCTTTAACGCTTCTTTGACTCGCTTCAAGTTATCCCTGAATTTCGCGCCCCGGCGCAGCGTAAAACCGGTAGCCAGCACGTCAATGACCGTCAACTGTGCCAGCCTGGAAACCATGGGCATATAAACGTCGGTGTCTTCGGGAACGTCAAGCGTAATGGCAAGGGTGGCTTCGCGCGCGAGCGGCGTGTTTGCCGACGTCAGCGCAATCACCATAGCATCGTTCTCACGCGCCAGCTGCGCCAGTTCCACCAGACTTTTGGTTCTGCCCGTGTGTGATATCAGCACCACGACGTCATCTTCGCTGCAATTCATACAGCTCATCCGTTGCAGCACGATGTCATCGGAATAGACCACCGGCACGTTGAATCGGAAGAATTTGTTCATCGCGTCGTGGGCGACAGCGGCGGAAGAACCCAATCCGAAGAAGGCGATGCGTTTGGCCTGAGTGAGGAGATCGACCGCTCGATTCACCGCCGACATCTCCAGCGACTGGCGGACGTGTGCCAGGCTTGCCATCGCCGACTCAAATATTTTCCCGGTGTAGGCTTCTACACTGTCATCTTCATCCACATTACGATTAACATACGGTGTACCGTTGGCCAGACTTTGGGCAAGATGAAGCTTAAAATCGGGGAAGCCGCGCGTTTCCAGGCTGCGGCAAAAACGGTTAACCGTTGGCTCGCTGACCTCGGCTTCCAGCGCCAGTGCCGCAATACTTGAGTGGATAGCCTGCTCTGGCGCGGCAAGGATCACCTCCGCCACTTTACGTTCGGATTTGCTAAGGTTTTCCAGTTGCGACTGAATTTTTTCCAGCATGTTCATCGTGATGGGGCGCTCATTGATTGAAACGATTCCATTAATGGGTGAAATCTGCAGGCGTTTTAGCAAGAATATACCCCTCAAGGTTGATGAAAGGGGACAAACAACAGCAAAAAATGTTGTTTTTTTTCATTACATGATCAACGTCGAATTTTTGCATACCCGAACAGGGCGAAAGAACGAACAAAATTAGCGCTTTGCCCAAGCGTTAAGCCGCAGATATTTCCATTTGTGCGGTCTAAGGCGGTAAAAGGTTTCGGTAAGTTAGTAAACACAGTACAGTGCGGTGTAATAAAATTACAACTGTAGCCTGGCATAAGAACCAGGAAATACAACTGAGGAGAATGACATGGCGGTAACGCAAACGGCCCAGGCATGCGATCTGGTCATTTTCGGCGCGAAAGGTGACCTGGCGCGTCGTAAATTGTTGCCTTCCCTGTATCAGCTTGAAAAAGCCGGTCAGATCAATCCGGACACCCGTATTATCGGGGTAGGACGTGCGGATTGGGACAAAGAGGCGTACACCAAAGTGGTGCGCGAGGCGCTCGAAACCTTCATGAAGGAGAAAATCGATGAAGGTTTGTGGGAAACACTGAGCGGCCGCCTGGATTTCTGTAATCTGGATGTCAACGACACCAGCGCATTCAGCCGCCTTGGCGAAATGCTGGATCAGAAAAACCGTGTCACCATCAACTACTTCGCGATGCCGCCAAATACGTTCGGCGCGATTTGCAAAGGTTTGGGTGAGGCGAAACTGAACGCCAAGCCTGCGCGCGTGGTGATGGAAAAACCGCTGGGCACCTCGCTTGCGACCTCGCGTGAAATCAACGACCAGGTGGGCGAATACTTCGAAGAGTGCCAGGTATACCGTATTGACCACTATCTGGGTAAAGAAACGGTCCTGAACCTACTGGCGCTGCGCTTTGCCAACTCCCTGTTCGTTAATAACTGGGATAACCGCACTATCGATCACGTCGAAATCACCGTGGCAGAAGAAGTTGGTATCGAAGGCCGTTGGGGCTACTTCGACCAGGCTGGTCAGATGCGCGATATGATTCAGAACCACTTGCTGCAAATTCTGTGCATGATTGCTATGTCGCCGCCGTCCGATCTGACCGCCGACAGCATTCGCGATGCCAAAGTGAAAGTACTGAAATCCCTGCGTCGTATCGACCGTTCTAACGTGCGCGAAAAAACCGTACGCGGTCAGTACACCTCAGGTTTTGCTCAGGGCAAAAAAGTGCCGGGCTACCTGGAAGAAGAGGGCGCCAACAAACAGAGCAATACGGAAACTTTCGTCGCTATTCGCGTTGATATCGACAACTGGCGCTGGGCGGGCGTGCCGTTCTACCTGCGTACCGGTAAACGACTGCCGACCAAATGCTCTGAAGTGGTGGTGTACTTCAAAAACCCGGAACTCAATCTGTTTAAAGAGTCCTGGCAGGAGCTGCCGCAGAATAAACTGACGATTCGCTTGCAGCCAGATGAAGGTGTGGATATCCAGGTGCTGAACAAAGTGCCGGGTCTGGACCACAAACATAACCTGCAAATCACCAAGCTGGATCTGAGCTACTCCGAAACCTTCAATCAAACGCACCTGGCGGATGCTTACGAGCGCCTGCTGCTGGAAACCATGCGCGGAATTCAGGCGCTGTTCGTGCGTCGCGATGAAGTGGAAGAAGCGTGGAAGTGGGTCGACTCCATCACTGAAGCGTGGGCCGCCGATCAGGACCCGCCGAAACCATATCAGGCAGGCACCTGGGGGCCGGTAGCTTCCGTTGCCATGATCACCCGCGATGGCCGTTCCTGGAACGAGTTTGAGTAAGGAATGCCGGTAATCCCATTGGGGTATTTTACCGGTAACATGATCTAACACAGCATGTAGTGCTATTTTTACGCATTTAAGCCCCGGGTGGATTCACCCCAGGGGCTTTTTTTATTACACTATCTTCAGATGTTTGCCCCTAAGCTACAGAATACGGGGGTTTTGTGGCAGAAAATGCTAATCAAAACCTTATGTCACTGGAGCCTGGACAGAAAATTTTTGAGGAGCTTTTATGAATCCTGTATTGTTACGCGTAACAAATCGCATTATCGACCGCTCGCGCGATACCCGTTCTGCCTACCTTGAACGCATCAAGCGTGCGAAGACAGAAACCGTTCACCGCTCCCAGCTGGCCTGCGGTAATCTGGCGCACGGTTTTGCGGCTTGCGGCGCAGAGGATAAAGCCTCGCTGAAAAGCATGCTGCGTAACAATATTGCGATCATCACCTCCTATAACGACATGCTCTCCGCGCATCAGCCGTATGAGCACTATCCGGATATCATTCGTAAAGCCCTGCACAGCGTCAATGCTGTGGGTCAGGTTGCGGGTGGCGTACCGGCGATGTGCGATGGCGTAACCCAGGGTCAGGATGGGATGGAACTCTCCCTGCTGAGCCGTGAAGTGATCGCCATGTCTGCGGCTGTGGGCCTGTCTCACAATATGTTTGACGGCGCGCTGTACCTCGGCGTGTGCGACAAAATCGTCCCCGGGCTGGCTATGGCGGCGCTCTCTTTCGGCCACCTGCCGTCCGTCTTCATTCCGTCAGGCCCAATGGCCAGCGGCCTGCCGAATAAAGAAAAAGTACGTATTCGTCAGCTGTATGCGGAAGGTAAGGTAGACCGTAACGCGCTGCTTGATTCTGAAGCGGCTTCTTACCATGCACCAGGCACCTGTACGTTTTACGGCACCGCGAACACTAACCAGATGGTTATTGAATTCATGGGGATGCAACTGCCGGGCTCTTCATTTGTTCACCCGGACGCGCCGCTGCGTGAAGAACTGACTGCGGCTGCCGCACGTCAGGTGACCCGCATGACCGGTAACGGCAACGAATGGATGCCGCTCGGTCAGATGATCGACGAAAAAGTGGTGGTCAACGGTATCGTTGCGCTGCTGGCAACCGGGGGTTCCACTAACCACACTATGCACCTGGTCGCCATGGCGCGTGCTGCGGGCATCATCATCAACTGGGATGACTTCTCTGAAATCTCCGACGTTGTGCCGCTGATGGCGCGTCTGTACCCGAACGGCCCGGCGGATATTAACCACTTCCAGGCGGCGGGCGGCGTACCGGTGCTGGTGCGTGAACTGCTGAAAGGCGGCTTGCTGCACGAAGACGTAAATACCGTGGCGGGCTTCGGTCTGTCTCACTACACCATGGAGCCGTGGCTGAATAACGGCAAGCTGGACTGGCGTGAAGGCGCAACCGCGTCTCTGGATGAAAACATCATCGCCTCCTTCGACAAACCGTTCTCCAAACATGGCGGCACCAAAGTACTGAGCGGAAACCTTGGCCGCGCAGTGATGAAAACCTCTGCCGTGCCGGTAGAAAACCAGGTTATTGAAGCGCCAGCCGTGGTCTTTGAGAGCCAGCATGACGTTCTGCCCGCCTTTGAAGCGGGCCTGCTGGACAAAGATTGCGTAGTTGTGGTGCGCCATCAGGGGCCAAAAGCGAACGGAATGCCAGAATTACATAAACTCATGCCGCCACTTGGTGTATTATTGGACCGCTGTTTCAAAATTGCGTTAGTAACTGATGGACGACTCTCTGGTGCATCAGGTAAAGTGCCGTCAGCAATTCATGTTACCCCGGAAGCATACGATGGTGGCTTGCTGGCAAAAGTACGTGACGGCGATATGATCCGTGTCAACGGGCAGACCGGCGAATTAACGCTGCTGGTCGATGAAGCCGAGCTGGCCGCACGTCAACCGCACATTCCTGACATGAGCGCCTCCCGTGTCGGTACTGGCCGCGAAATGTTCAGCGCGCTACGCGAGAAACTCTCCGGCGCAGAGCAGGGCGCAACCTGCATTACCTTTTAAGATGATACGTTTTTAGATCTGGCGAGAGAATAATCTGATGAAAAACTGGAAAACCACTGCAGAAGCAATCCTGACTACGGGTCCTGTTGTACCGGTAATCGTAGTGAACAAGCTGGAACACGCTGTGCCGATGGCAAAAGCGCTGGTTGCAGGCGGTGTACGCGTGCTGGAAGTCACCCTGCGTACCGCGTGCGCAATGGATGCTATCCGCGCTATCGCTAAAGAAGTGCCGGACGCTATCGTAGGTGCGGGTACTGTCACTAACCCGCAGCAGCTGAAAGAAGTCACCGAAGCAGGTGCGCAGTTCGCCATCAGCCCGGGCCTGACTGACTCTCTGCTGAAAGCAGCAACCGAAGGTACTATTCCGCTGATCCCGGGTATTAGCTCTGTTTCTGAACTGATGCTGGGTATGGATCACGGTCTGAAAGAGTTCAAATTCTTCCCGGCTGAAGCAAACGGCGGCGTGAAAGCGCTGCAGGCGATTGCAGGTCCGTTCTCTCAGGTTCGTTTCTGCCCGACTGGCGGTATCTCTCTGAAAAACTGCCGCGACTACCTGGCGCTGAAAAGCGTTCTGTGCGTTGGTGGTTCCTGGCTGGTTCCGGCGGATGCGCTGGAAGCAGGCGATTACGATCGCATCACCAAACTGGCTCGCGAAGCCGTAGAGACTGCAACGCTGTAAGTGCGTAACGATGCCGGGTGGCACTGCGTTTACCCGGCCGCAATAAACCTGAAGCGGGCCAACGGCCCGCTTTTTTTATCTCTCACGCATCATCATCGTGCACCTGATTATTCAGCCTCTATAAGAGATACGAGTTCCGAAAAGGAGTGCGCCAATGTGGAAGAGTAGGTGATCATCAGGTTGAGATAGTCGATGGCAAGGCCTGACTGATAACGCTGTTGCTTGCTGCAGTAAATAATTGAGCGCTGATTCAGGGCGTAAGCAATCCCATTCATAATCCCGGTATCAACGTTGGGTTCAAAGGTATCTGAATAGAATATGGCTTGCTTTGATTTTCTCAAGTTATCAATATCGTTTGCGATGTCATTTATATTATCGCCCAGGATGTATGTTTTCCCCGCATTGACAATGGCTTGCTGAATTTTTCCCAGTAATTCGCGAGAGGGTTCAGTATAGGAGAAATTGGGATCAAGATAATAATCGAACTCGATTGGTAAGGGGGAAACAGGTTTAGCCGGAGGAAGTCCTGTACCAAAATCAGTCAGTAAGTTCTGCTGCAGAATATGCAATGCGCGATTAATGATGTCTGTGGTTTGTGACCGATAGTTCTTAATACTGGGATCGGAATCAGAGATGGAAACAACGGTTGCTATGTAGTTCATCAACTTGCTGATTGGATAAAATTCGTCAGCATCTCCTGCCGCCCAGATAAGAAAATCTGTCGTTACCAGATGAACCGGCATACCGCGAGCCCATGCGTAGCCTGCTTCCCACGCACAGCCTGAGTCATAGGTTCCTCCATCGAAATAGCCTACGACACCCACGCTATTATCCATGTTGGCAACATCATTGATGAAGATCTCCTCCTCACTTGTTGCGCCAGCATCATCTCGATAGGGTAAAAAGGTGTGAACGAGCGATGGAAATAAACCATCATCAACCCATTGATCTAATATATCATTTAAATTTAGTGCGTCTAACCGCCATGGCGCACAATACACTCTGCATTGATTGTATAACTGATTTGCCATAATAAACTCCTTTTCGCTAATCCATGGTGTTGCGTTTTCGGTATCGGTTTATGCAAAATTACCCGTGGAGACACGGGTGCCTTTATGGTTGTATTTGAATATCATTACAAAGATGACCGCGAGGATGAGCGAATACCCGGCGAAGACTAACCAAATTGTTTTCCATTCGGGATTGCCTGCAACGGTTAAATAATCGACAACCTTGCCACTAACAAACCCACCCAGGATGCAACCGAAGCCATTGGCCATCATTAAAAATACGCCCTGCGCACTGTTGCGAATGGATGGGTCAACCTCTTGCTCAACAAACACAGAACCTGAAATATTGAAGAAATCAAATGCGCAACCGTAAACAATCATGGAGAGGATTAAAAATAAGGTACCAATGAAAGACGGGTCGCCATATGCAAAAAGGCCAAAACGTAACATCCAGGCAATCATGCTCATTAACATGACATTCTTAATACCAAAACGCTTCAGGAAAAACGGAATCGCCAGGATAAAACAAACCTCTGAGATCTGGGATACAGACAGCAGAATTGATGCATGTGTAACCACAAAACTATTAGCAAATTCAGGAATGCGCTCAAAGCTGTGCAGGTAGGTATTACCAAACATACCCGTGATTTGTAACTCGGCACCCAACAGCATCGAAAAAATAAAAAAGATGGCCATTTTGCTATTTTTGAATATAGCAAAAGCGCGTAGTCCCAATACGTCGATAATACCGCGCGCCTGATTCGACTTAGCGACCGGGATACGGGGTAACGTTAATGTAAACAGGCTTAATGCCAGAGAGGCTGCGGCACCGATGTAGAGCTGAACATGGCTAAGTTCGAACCCCGCCAGGCTTACCGCCCACATCGCAGCAATGAAACCGATGGTTCCCCATATGCGAATAGGCGGGAACGCCGCAACAATATCCAACCCTGCATTTTGTAGTCGATAGTAGGAGATAGTATTACTGAGACCAAGAGTTGGCATGTAAACTAAAGAATTCAACAGGATAACCGTGAACATCGCGGAGGAGGTAGTGACTGTCGCGGCAATAAATAGCATGATGGCGCCGATAAAGTGACAAGCGGCATAAACCCATTTTGCGCTAATCCATTTATCCGCAACTATCCCAAACAAGGTTGAGGTAATGACGGCGGCAATCCCCAGGGTGCTGTATACCGCACCGATATCTTCACCCTTGAAGTGCAATGTAATAAACATGTAGGAGCCAAAGGTGTTAAGCCAACTCCCCCATAGAAAAAACTGTAGAAAAGAAAGCGTTTTTAATTGAAGTTTCAGATTCATGTTATTTACCTACGTAATATAAATAATAGTAAACCCTTAATAAGAAATGAATGCATTGAGTTTATGTTGCGCCGATATATCGAAATGAATAAAGTTCATGTCGATTAGGTGTAATATCGGTACGCTATCTTTATAATCGAACAGTGGCGATAAAAACCAATACATTTTACTGTTGCGCTCAAGATCATTTCTATATTGATTCTGTTTATTTAGTGCGTAGATATGTGGCGTTATTTATAACGTTTTTTATATGCTTATGGTTTTAATATTTTGTGGGTGTATAACGAGCATCCGGTAATTTATCACTATTACCGGATGCTTTAACATTCTGTGAGCGGAGAATGAAAAACAGACTAAATCTTTCGCGTTAAGAACCCGCTTAACTATCCTTTTACGATCACGGCGGCAGCAGCAGCTTTTGCCCGCTCGATGGCGTCATCAACCGAATCCGCTGTTGCCAGCGCCACGCCCATTCGACGCGTACCGTCGATTTCCGGTTTTGCAAACAATCGAACCTGCAGACCCGCACCGACCGCGCCATTAACGTTATCAAAGGTGACGTTCTGGCTCTGTAAACGCGGCAGAATAACCGCTGAGGCGGACGGACCATACTGACGAATCGCGCCAACCGGCAGCCCCAGGAATGCGCGGACGTGCAGGGCGAACTCGGAGAGGTCTTGAGAAATCAGCGTCACCATCCCGGTGTCATGCGGGCGTGGGGAAACCTCGCTGAAGATAACCTCATCGCCACAGACAAACAGTTCCACACCAAACAAACCATGACCGCCCAGCGCCAGCACAACGTCGCGGGCGATAGCCTGCGCGCGTTCCAGGGCGAGCGGGCTCATCTGCTGGGGCTGCCACGATTCACGATAATCGCCATCTTCCTGGCGGTGACCGACCGGTGCACAGAAGTGAACGCCATCGACCGCGCTCACCGTCAGCAGGGTGATTTCAAAATCAAAATTCACCACGCCTTCGACGATGACGCGGCCCGCGCCCGCACGACCACCCTGCTGGGCATACTGCCAGGCGTCGGCGAGCTGCGCTTCGCTGCGGATAAAACTCTGGCCTTTGCCGGATGAGCTCATTACCGGTTTGATGATGCAGGGCAGGCCAATTTCCGTGACGGCATCACGGAATGCCGCTTCGCTGTCGGCGAAGCGATATGCCGACGTGGGGAGCTTGAGTTCTTCGGCGGCCAGGCGACGAATGCCTTCGCGGTTCATGGTCAGCTGCGTGGCGCGCGCGCAGGGCACCACGTTCTGGCCCTGACGTTCCAGTTCAACCAGCATGTCGGTGGCGATAGCTTCAATTTCCGGCACGATGAAATGCGGTTTTTCCGCCTCGACCAGCGCTTTCAGCGCCTGACCATCCAGCATGTTAATGACGTGCGAGCGGTGCGCGACGTGCATGGCAGGCGCATCGGCATAGCGATCGACTGCAATCACTTCAATTCCCAGTCGCTGACACTCAATGGCAACCTCTTTTCCGAGTTCGCCAGAACCTAAAAGCATTACGCGCGTCGCCGCAGGACGCAGGGCTGTGCCTAGTAAAGTCATTGCATCTTCCATCGTCTGTCAAAATTTCGCGCATTATAAACGAAAACGTTTGCGTCTGTCTTGCTGTCAGCGTTAACCCGGCGCTATCACCTTAAATTTGCGCATCTTTATGCGGCGCAGACATATCCTGACATCGGCTCGCCTACGCTGGATAACTGGCACAAATCTATCGGAGGTCATATGTCTGGCTGGCTTAATCAATTGCAATCGCTGCTGGGGCAAAAATCGGGTGAGGGGAAGAAAGATCTCAGCCAAATGCTGGTGCCTGGCGCACTGGGCGGGCTGGCGGGCTTGCTGGTCGCCAGTAAATCCTCGCGCAAAATGCTGGCGAAATACGGCACCGGGGCGCTGTTAGTCGGCGGCGGTGCGGTGGCGGGCAGCGTGTTGTGGAACAAATATAAAGATAAGTTAAAGGGCAATCCGCAAACAGAACAGAAATACGGTGAACCTGCCGCGCCGCTGGATGTGCGCACGCAGCGACTGATTCTGGCGCTGGTGTTCGCCGCGAAGAGCGACGGGCATATTGATGCCAAAGAGCAGGCGGCCATCGAACAGCAACTGCGCGAAGCCGGTGTTGAGGAGCAGGGGCGTGCGCTGATCGCCCAGGCTATTGAACAGCCGCTCGATCCCCAACGTCTGGCGCGTGATGTGCATAACGAAGAGGAAGCTTTAGAGCTTTACTTTGTGAGTTGTGCGGCGATAGATATCGATCACTTTATGGAGCGCAGCTATCTGAATGCGCTGGGCGACGCGCTGAAGCTGCCGCCGGAAGTGCGAGAAGGCATCGAGCAGGATTTGCAGCAACAAAAACAGCAACTTTAAACGTCTTGTCACAGGTTTCGCTTGCATCGTCGTTTAATTTGTCCACCCTTATAGGGTGTGACTAATACAGAAGAACAATGACATGCCGCCAAAAGCGAAACGAATTCCTCACGCCATGACGCTTCATGGCGATACGCGTATCGATAACTATTTCTGGCTGCGCGACGACAATCGCGCAGAGCCAGAGGTCCTCGATTATCTGCATCAGGAAAATGATTACGGAAAAAGTGTGATGGATTCTCAGCGCGAGCTTCAGGAGCGCGTGCTGAAGGAGATCATCGACCGTATTCCTCAGCGAGAAGAGTCCGCGCCCTATACCAAAAACGGTTATCGCTATCGCCAGGTGTATGAGCCGGGCTGCGAGTACGCGATTTATCAGCGCCAGTCGGTACAGAAGGGGGAGTGGGAACCCTGGGATCTGTTACTCGACGCCAATCAGCGCGCCGCGCACAGCGAGTTTTATACCCTCGGTGGGCTGACGGTTTCACCGGACAACGATCTGCTGGCGATCACCGAAGATTATCTTTCGCGTCGCCAGTACGGCCTGCGTTTTTGCAATTTGCGTACCGGGAACTGGTACCCTGAAGTGCTGGAGAATGTCTCTCCTGGCATCGTCTGGGTCAATGATTCTCAAACGCTCTATTATGTTCGCAAGCACCCCACGACGCTTCTGCCGTGGCAGGTGTGGCGACATCGCATCGGTACTCCTGCGGCGCAGGATACGCTGGTGTATGAAGAGAAAGATGACACGTTTTACGTCAGCCTGCATAAAACGTCCTCGAAACACTATGTGGTGATCGCGCTCTCCAGCGCCACGACCAGCGAAATGCGGCTGCTTGATGCCGAGTTGCCGGATGCCGGACCGATCGTGTTCCTGCCGCGTCGAAAAGATCATGAATACAGCATCGATCACTTTCAGCATCATTTTTATATTCGCTCCAACCGTGAAGGGAAAAACTTCGGTCTTTACCGCAGTAATGTACGCGATGAGAAACAGTGGCAAACGCTGATTCCGGCACGCGATGATGTGATGCTTGAGAGCTTTACGCTCTTTACCGACTGGCTGGTGCTGGAGGAGCGTCAGCACGGCCTGACCAGCCTGCGGCAGATTAATCGCCATACGCATGAAGAGAGCGGGATTGCCTTTGATGACCCCGCCTATGTTACCTGGGTGGCCTATAATCCTGAGCCGGAAACGTCGCGGCTGCGCTATGGCTATTCGTCCATGACCACGCCGGATACGTTGTTTGAGCTGGATATGGATACCGGCGAGCGTCAGGTGCTGAAGCAGCAGGAGGTTAAAGGTTTCGACGCCTCGCGTTACCAGAGCGAACACGTTTGGATCACCGCGCGCGATGGCGTGGAAGTCCCGGTTTCGCTGGTGTATCACCGCGAACATTTCCGCAAAGGAAAAAATCCGCTGCTGGTGTATGGCTACGGCTCTTACGGTGCCAGTATGGACGCCGATTTCAGCGGCAGCCGTCTGAGCCTGCTGGATCGCGGTTTTGTCTATGCTATCGCCCACGTTCGCGGCGGAGGCGAGTTAGGGCAGCAGTGGTATGAAGATGGCAAATTCCTCAAGAAGATGAATACCTTCAATGATTACCTTGATGTGACCGATGCGCTGCTGGCTCAGGGCTATGGTGATGCCAAACTGTGCTACGGCATGGGGGGCAGCGCGGGCGGGATGTTAATGGGAACCGCCATTAATTTGCGACCTGAACTGTTCCACGGCGTGGTGGCGCAGGTGCCATTTGTTGATGTCGTCACGACGATGCTGGATGAGTCTATTCCGCTGACCACCGGGGAGTTTGAGGAGTGGGGAAATCCGCAGGATGAAACTTATTACCACTACATGAAGTCCTACAGCCCCTACGATAATGTGCAGCCGATGGCGTATCCGCATCTGCTGGTCACCACCGGGTTGCATGATTCTCAGGTACAGTACTGGGAGCCCGCGAAATGGGTGGCGAAACTGCGCGAGCAGAAGGTGGATGATAACCTTCTGCTGCTGTGTACGGATATGGACTCCGGGCATGGTGGGAAGTCGGGGCGCTTCAAAAGTTATGAAGGCGTGGCGCTCGAATTCACGTTTCTGATTGCGCTGGCTCAGGGTACCTTACCCGGCAGAAGCGTCCGCTAAGTTATTCGCCCAGATAGTGCTTTAACGTGAGGCGCAATTCCGGGCTCATTCGATCCAGGTTGTTGAACAACCACCGTAAATAACCTGGGTCGTTCTCCGCCACTTCCGAAACCTCTTTGCCGCGATATTTACCAAAGGTAAAGGTGCGCAGCAGCGCCGGGCGTCCGGTGACATCGACCATTTGTTCGGGCGACCAGCCAGAAACATCGATGATATCAATCAGTAATGCGGCAGTGATATAGCAATCATACAGCGCGCGGTGATGATGTAACCCCGGCGGCGTGGCGATGCTCAGTTTGCGCGACTTATACAGCGCCATGTTGCTGTATTTGATGCCGGGCCATAACCGACGCGCCATCTTCATCGTGCAAATCCACTCACCGTTCATTTCTGGCAGAACGCGACGGTCGAAACTTGCGTTGTGCGCGACATACCACGGGCTTCCCTGGTAAAAAGGCAGAACCTCTTCAATCCACGGCTGATCGGCAACCATCTCTTCCGTAATGCGGTGAATTGCCATCGCCTGTGCGCTGATCGGGCGATCGGGGCGCACGAGGTGGCTCATTGGGTTGGTGATTTTCCCATCCACGACATCTACGGAAGCTATCTCAACGACGCCCCCCTGAAGGTCGCAGGTTTCGGTATCGATCACGCGTAACATGGCTTACTCCCGGCCAAAAGAAGCTAGCGTAATGGAATGATGTCGCCTTGCCAACCCTGAGCGCTTTTTCTGCCGGTGACCAGTAGTTCACCCTGGTCCGCCCGGACGATCAGTTGCCCGGTTTCATCCCATAGGGCGCTGCCGCCGGAAAAGTCATCGCAGCTGTAGTTAGACTTGAGCACCGCGATGGCGTGCTTACGTGCAAACCATTGTAACCGCTGAGTATTCAGGCTTTGCTGGGATTCTGCGGTGCTGGTAAGCGTGGCCAGCAGCGACGCCTGTGGCGATAGATCGCAGCCATCGTTATTCAAATTGAACACGCTGATATAGCGCGATTCCGGCGTCAGGCAGGTACCGTTGCCCTGCGCGCAGGTATACGGTTTCGCGGTGTCGGGGGAGAATATGGCCACGCCCTTACTGCGCTGACCGTTTTCCTCAACGGGTAAGCCAGCCACAATGGTTATCTGATGCTGGCGGGCCGCATCGGTGAGCGGTTGCAACTGGTCGTTACTGGGAGGTGAGGGGAGCCCGGACTCACCCGTCAGGCCAGTCAGAGAGAGTTCAGGGAAAATTAATACCTTACATTCCAGTTTCGCCGCGGCGCGGATAAAACGGAGATGGTGAACGATATTTTCGGCGAGGCTGCCGTTCTGCGGCGCGAATTGCGCCGCTGCAATAGACCATGCCAGCATAGTTGCTTCCTTCAACAAGAGGTCAGTGGGTCGTTACTTCAGATTTTCCTGAAGAAGTTTACACCGATTGCCGTAAGGAAGTGTAACAGTCCGTAAGGATTATTTTTGTTTCGGCTCGTAAGGCAAACGAGACAGGGAAACCGAGGCCAGACGATGGGCGATTAAACGCTCGCGGAACCAATCGCGAAGGTGTTCCGGCTGTTCGCGTTCCACCACTTCGGCAACCACTGGCATGTTATAGCGTTCTTTAAAGGCGACGCCCGCTGCGGCAAGATCGACGTTAACTTTATCCATCTCATCTTGCGGTAGTTTAGCCAGATTAGTATGCATCAGATTCTCTCCTTTTCAGGGCGCAACGTTACTAAGAGTCTCGTAGAATGGCAAGCTTAATGGCGCCACATCTCGACTCAGGAATTATACAAGGTTATTCTTTCAGCTACATCCATAACAAAAGGGAATGAACAATATGGGATCCCACGCCGTTCGCGTGCTCTGCGCTACGCTGTTTTTAACCTGCTCCCTCTCTGCCCCGGCTGTCTGGGCGCATGCCCACCTCAAACAACAGGTGCCTGCCGCAGAAAGTGAAGTGAGCCCCGCACCGCAATCTATTACGCTGCATTTCTCTGAAGGCGTCGAATCGCGCTTCAGCGGCGTCACGGTGACCGGGGCGGATGCTAAAAAAGTCGAAACGGGCAAAGCGGTACGCAGTGAAACTGATAAAACGGAACTGACGGTTCCGATCAATCAACCGCTGGCATCCGGGCTCTATACCGTTAACTGGCACGTGGTGTCAGTCGATGGGCATAAAACCCAGGGTCAGTACCAGTTTCGCGTGAAATAATATGCTGACGACGCTCTATGTTGGGCTGCGCTTCGTGCATTTTGCTGCGCTGATGGCGGTACTGGGATGCGCGCTTTATGGTGGCTGGTGGGCTCCACCACCGCTGCGCCGTCTTTTCAGCCAGCGCTTTGCACCGCTGATTCATCTCTCGCTGCTGGCCTGCGCCGCATCGGCACTGTTGATGCTAATGGTGCAGGGCGGGTTGATGGGGGATGGCTGGCGCGACGTCTGGCAGCCTGAAGTCTGGCTGGCGGTGGCGGCGACGCAATTTGGCGGCGTCTGGTTGTGGCAAATCATTCTGGCGGGCGTGGCACTAACCATCGGTTGGGTGAAACCGCGTCAGATGATGCGTTTACTGCTGCTCCTGACGGCGGCGCAGTTTATCCTGTTGGCAGGTACCGGGCATTCGGCAATGCGCGACGGGGCTATTGGCGCGCTACAGCGCGGGAATCATGGGCTGCATCTGCTGTTTGCAGCGGCCTGGCTTGGCGGCTTATTGCCGTTTCTTTATTGTCTGAGACTGGCAAAAGGGCGCTGGCGGCAGGCGGCAATCTATACCATGATGCGTTTTTCGCGGTACGGGCATCTTGCGGTGGCGGGTGTCGTGTTGACGGGGATCGTTAACGCATTATTGATTCAGAATGGCTGGCCGCTGGATACACCTTATAGCCGCATGCTGCTGGTAAAATGTGCGCTGGTCGCCATGATGGTGGTTATTGCGCTGGTGAACCGCTATGTTGTCGTGCCGCGAATGGTGATGGCTGAGCCCGCTACGCAACGCTTTTTTCTGCGCACAACGCAGGTAGAACTTGTTCTTGGGGCGCTGGTGCTGGCATGCGTCAGCCTGTTTGCCACCTGGGAACCTTTTTAAATAATGGCGAAGATATGAAAAAAATCGTTCTGACTCTTTTATTGTTAACGGCGGCGGGTTCCGCGCTGGCCGCTCCGCAAATTATCACCGTGAGCCGCTTTGAGGTGGGGAAAGATAAGTGGGCGTTTAATCGGGAAGAGGTGATGCTGACCTGTCGCCCGGGCAATGCGCTGTATGTGATTAACCCAAGCACGCTGGTTCAATATCCGCTTAACGGCATTGCCGAAGAGCAGGTTAAGGCCGGGAAGACCACCGCGCAGCCGCTGAGCATCATACAAATTGATGATCCTGCGCGTCCGGGAGAGAAAATGAGCCTGGCGCCGTTTATCGAGCGCGCTGAAAAGCTGTGCTGATTGTCAAAAATATCTAATTGATTCCAAATAAAAAACCGCCGCCATTCCGGGAATGTGCGAGCGGTTTTTTTATGATCTGCCGTTTTTTGACGCCGAAATTTTCTGACCGCTTTCGTCGCGGACTGGAAAACCTGGCACGGTCATCTATTCTTATAGTGCAAGGCGACTTAGCCTGCATTAATGCCAACTTTTAGCGCACGGCTCTCTCCCAAGAGCCATTTCCCTGGACCGAATACAGGAATCGTATTCGGTCTCTTTTTATCAGTCTGTTGCGCCATCTGTGGCTCTTAGCATCCTGAGCAAAGAGCCATACCCGCCGGTACGTCCTTTTTCTTTATATCATAGCGATTTCGTCATTAACAATTACTTTACATTTATTTTTTCTACCAGTCTGTTTCGCCCGTCGCAGGTGAATCGCCATGATTGCTCGGTGTTTCTGTATGTTCAGGCGCATTTATCAATGTATCGCGAAATAATTAGCCTTATGATCTGTTTTACGCTCTCCGTATCATCGCATTTATAAAATCGTCAGAGTTAAGAATGCTCTGACAAATAGAATAAATAAGGAGTGCGGTAAATATTTATTTCTGTGATAAGTCCTCACCTAATGAATAATTCGGAAATGCCTGATTAATCATCTGCTATGGCGAACAAATCACCGTATGCCGCGCCCGGCGGGGCGCTCAGGCTTTATGTAATCGTGTGGTGGGTGCAAATCGCGCTATCCTTTTTGCTAAAAAGAGTGCATTCTAACGGGGAGTTAAGCTACAGCCTTCCGGTAAGTTTTTTTCTTTTTTCAGGTCTCTTTTGTAAAGTCTTGTCCTGAAAGTGAATTAGCCGAACGTATTACTGTCAAACTCTTATACGTACCGCATAAAGAGTGATGAAAAGGATTCATTTTTTCCTTACGCGCTACTTTTTTTCATGCCTCAGGAAAAAATGATGTCTAAAGAATTTGATACCCGGTTATTGCATCCGCGTAACTGGTTAACGTGGTTCGGCTTAGGTGTGCTTTGGCTCATCGTCCAGCTTCCTTATCCTGTCTTACATGCCCTCGGTTCAACGGTGGGTAAAATGTCTCGTCGTTTTCTCAAGCGCCGCGAGCGCATTGCGGCGCGTAATATTGAACTCTGCTTCCCTCAGATGGACGCGGCTTCACGTGAAGCGATGCTTGAGCAAAACTTTATGTCGCTCGGGATGGGCCTGATTGAAACCGGTATGGCCTGGTTCTGGAGCGATGCCCGCGTCAAAAAATGGTTTGATGTCGAAGGTTACGACAACCTGACTAAAGCATTACAGCAGCATCGTGGCGTGATGGTGGTTGGCGTGCACTTTATGTCACTGGAGCTCGGGGGCAGGGTCATGGGGTTATGTCGCCCGATGATGGCAACCTACCGTCGTCATAATGATCCGCTGATGGAGTGGGTGCAGACCAAAGGTCGCCTGCGTTCCAATAAAGCGATGATCGATCGCCGCAATTTGCGTGGCCTGGTGCAGGCGCTGAAAGCCGGTGAAGCCGTGTGGTTTGCGCCAGATCAGGATTACGGCCCGAAGGGTAGCGTTTTCGCACCGTTCTTCTCGGTGAACGAAGCGGCAACCACCAACGGGACATGGGTGCTTTCACGTTTGTCAGGCGCGGCAATGCTCAGCATCACCATGGTGCGTAAGGCGAATAAGAAAGGTTACGTGCTGCACATCAGTGACGTGATGTCTGATTACCCGGTGAATGACGAAATCGATGCGGCCAGCTATATGAATAAAATCATCGAGAAAGAGATTTTACGCGCGCCGGAACAGTATCTGTGGGTGCACCGTCGCTTTAAAACGCGTCCTCGCGGTGAAGCGTCGCTCTATCATGCGGCTTCTCCGCACTGATCGGTACCCTCAAAAATCGCTGTATTCGTGGGCGGGATACCAGAACCCGTCCACAAAATCCTCTATCGGAAAACATCCTCCACGACGCAATCGCTGATCTTCCATCGCAGCAACACATTGCTTCTCCGAGTTATACACGTCCACGACAATATCATCACAGCCACCGTCAAGGTAGCAGATGAACAAAACCAGTGCGAACATCCTGCCCTCAGTCTGATAAAAGGTTATGACACAACGGATCCGTTAAGGATTAAGTGTAGGGGATGAAGGGCAGCGGCGGGAAAG